>NZ_JARESQ010000022.1:0-157006 GCF_046028085.1 Paraburkholderia sp. RL17-380-BIE-A | reverse complement strand
GGCAAACGGCAAACGGCAAACGGCAAACGGCAAACGGCAAGGCGCCGGTGGTTCGCATGAGTATGCATTCATTCGCGCCTCAGTCGAACCGTGCCCGGGCCCGGCGGGATACTGGCCTCGCTTGCCGCAGCGCCCGCCATCTGGCGGGACAGCTTCTGCGCAACGCCCTCTGCGCACAACGGCCCGAGAGCCCACCCGAACCGGCGATGGAATTGAATCTTCCGAATCCTCCGCGTCCTGCTTTCGCTTCTTCGTCCGGCCCCGATCCGCGGCTATCCATGCTGGCCGTCGATAACGAGCGCGCCTATGTCTACCTGGCCATGATCCGCCGCTACATTGGCGGCGCGGCCGACCTCGATGATCCCGCGCATCGCGCGGCGGCTCGAGCGGCGCCGATCACCGCCGACGATTGCGCCGAGCGGCTCGCCGAGGCGGACCGTGTGTTCGCTGAATGGCTCGCGCCGCGCCGCTGCTCGGCTGCCGATATCGCCGGCATCGAGCCCACACGCATGGCGCACGCGCTCAACCACATGCACCAGGAGTCACGCCGTCTGACGATGTGCGATGACGTGCTGCTCGATAACGTCGTCGAGTTGGCGCGCGTGGTGATCGACGAACGCGTGCCCGGCGACTTCATCGAAACCGGCGTATGGCGCGGCGGCGTGACGATTCTGATGCGTGCCGCGCTGACCGCGTTCGGCGGCGTCGGCCGCGGCGTGTGGGTGGCCGATTCGTTCGCGGGCCTGCCCGCGCCGGACCCGGTCACCGACCTGCGCGATGCGATCTGGCATCACCTGATGCGCGCGGTCGGCCTCCTGCGCAGCGATCTGGCGACCGTGCGCGAGGCTTTCGCGCGCGTGGGTCTGCTCGATCGCCGGGTGCGCTTTCTGCCCGGCTGGTTCGCCGACACATTGCCGGATGCGCCGATCGAGCGCCTTGCGTTGATGCGGCTCGATGGCGACTGGTACGAGTCGACCCGTGTCGCGCTCGAGTCCTTGTATCCGCGTCTTTCACCGGGCGGCTTCGTGATCGTCGACGACTATGGTCTGCCGACCGGCTGCGCGCGCGCCGTCGACGAATACCGTAGCGCGCATCGCATCGATGCGCCGCTGATGCGTGTCAATGCTCAGGCGGTGTACTGGCGCAAGCCATGGTGAACATGATCGCGCATGACGAACTCAGCGCGCTTCTGGAAGCGCGGCTCGGCGAACATTACGTGGCGCCGCCGCAAGTGACCACCGTGGATCTGATCGTCAGCGATCGTGCAGAGGCCAGCCGCCGTTTCACTTTCGGTTGGCGAATCGAGTCGGCGCCAATCCCGCGTGGCGACACGCACGGCGCCGCAGCTCGCATCACGCTGAAGCGGGCCTTGCTGAGCGCAATGCTCGACGACCCCACCGGCTTCGATCCCCGCAGTGCCGCGGCCACGGCGCTCGGCGGTGTGCGGATCGATGGCGCCGAGCGGCTCGCCGCTTACTGGCTGCAACTGCTCAAGCGGCCCTCGGCGATGGCGCGCATGGCGCTTGAGCGAGCCCAACGGCGCGCACCCGCTGCGCTGCAGACGGTGCCGTCGCTGCGGGCAAGCGGCTGCAGCGACACGAGTCTGCATGCGGCACTGGCGGACACGCTCGAGGCATCCATCCCGCTGGTGTTGCGCGGCATGGTGAGCTGGCCCGAAGTCGCGTGGACGCTGGACGATTGGCGCACCCAGGAGGGTGCGACGGTGCTGCGCGCGGACCCGTCGAGCGGCCTTGCGCAAACTGTCGCCGACTTTATCGACGGGTTCGTCGCGCCGCATGCTCCCGGCGCCGGCGCTGCGACCTACACGGAAGGCTGCCTGCTACCGCCCGCATGGGAAGCGCGCTTTTGCCTGCCGCTGCTGCCGGCGCGCCTGTTCGGCGCCGGACAACTCTGGTTCGGGCGGGCCAGCGCCGCCGCACTGGTCACGCGGTTGCATTGCGATCTGGCGAATTCGTTTCTCGCGCAGCTCCACGGCCGCAAGCGCGTGCGGCTCTATGCGCCGGCTCAGGAACGCGCCGTCTACGCGGTCGATGCGTTCAACACGTATCGTCCTTGCCGCGTCGACGTGGCAGCCCCGGACCTGACGCGCTTTCCGCGCTTTGCCGATGCGCTCGGCGTGGATGTCATGCTCGAACCGGGTGACCTGCTGGTGATTCCGACCGGCTGGTTTCACTGCGTCTGGGCGCTGGATCATGTGCTGTCGATCAGCCGGTTTGCCGACGACGTAACCGCGGCAACGCTGCTTGACAGGACCCCTTCAACATCGATTGCATCGAATACGACGAGGACCGGATGATCGGCACAACCCCAGGCGACTCGCCCCGCGCGCGCTTTTTTCCCTTCGTACGCAGCATGGCCGTGACCGCGCTGCTCGCGTCGGCGGCGGCGCTTGGCCCGGTGTCCGCGCAGGCGCAGGCTTCTGCGGCCATGACGCAGGTCTGCACGACGCGCGCGAACAACGCGAAGCTGATCGCGCAGGACCGCGATGCGGGCGTCAGCAAGGAAGACGAGTTGCGCAAGGCGCAGCGCGTGGCGGCGGCGATGCCGATCGAACGGCAGTTGTACGCACAGGCGGAATTGACCACCTTTATCGATCGTCTTTACGGGCAGTACGCCAAAACGCCGCCGCAACAGGCTTACGACAAGTACCTCGCCTACTGCGAAGGGCAGGCCGCGCGAGGCGCCGCGCAGGTTCAGTGATGCGTGGCACGGGTTGCCGCGGCACCCGGGCGTGTTTGCCGGTGTGTCGTTTCTGCTGCCGCGAACGCCTCTTCGCCAGGACATGGCTTCGCATTTTCGGCCCGCTGTTCGCGTGGGCCGGAACCGGAGCCGACCGCCCAATTAGCATTAGACGACCCCGGACCGCCGCTATGCTCCGCTTCATTTCCGCCTGACCGGCGGCGGTCTGTTTCTCCTTGCCGAGGATCCCATGACCGCTATCGCCAACGACACCGTCTCCAGTCTTGCCACGCCGAGCTTCGACGCTTCGTTCTCTACAGAAGATCAGTCCATCCAGCAGTTGGAGCAGCAAGTCGATGCGATGATCAATCAGGCGTTGCAGCAGAGTTCGTCGTCGGTGGGACAGAACGCGATGGCACAAAGTGCGTCGGGCACGCTCGCGAGCTACATGAACCAGAACGGCATCAAGTCGCTCGATCCAAACCAGCTTTATCAGCTGGCCAACAATCCGCCTGCGGGCACACCGCCCGAAGTGTCGTCTGCGGCGGCGTACATGTTACAGAACCCGGATGTCTACAAGCAGATCGAAACGCACGACGTGGCAGGTGCGGACGGCATTTCCGGCGTAGGCAACTTCGAGTGGGCGGCGCAGGGCGGGCTCGACAGCGAGCCCGCGCCGGGCGCAACCGATACGATGAATTCGATCTCCACCCAAGGCGCCATGATGGGCGCACAAAGCGCGGCCGGTGCGCTCGCGAGCTACATGAGCCAGAACGGCATCTCGTCGCTCGATCCGAACCAGCTTTATAAGCTGGCCAATAATCCGCCCGCCGGCACGCCGTCCGATGTGTCGGCCGCGGCTTCCTACATGCTGCAGAACCCGGATGTCTACAAGCAGATCGAGACGCACGACGTGTCCGGCGCCGACGGTGTTTCCGGCGTGGGCAACTTCCAGTGGGCCGCGCAAGGCGGTCTCGACCAGACGGTTTCCGGCAGCGGTTCGTTCAACCTGCCCAACCTGAGCACGGACCTGGCGCTGAACTCGCCCAATCTGAATTTTCAGCAGACGCTGTCCGTCTGATCGCGCGAGGGTGCGGCGGCTCTCCGCTTGCAACTCGCCGAATCAATCCGGACAAGAGGGGCAACGCCAGCGCGCACTGCTCGGGATATGCCTGTCCAGCTTGCCCGAACATCGCTGTTCAGCCTGGTGCGAACAGGCATGCCGCTCACTCGTGTGCGTGCTAGCGCGCCGCGCCACGTCGGCGTGGCCGGCCGCTAGCCGTCCGGCCACGGCCGGCATCGTCCGGCTCCGCAAACATCGTCATGCGCTGCAGGATCCAGTTGAGCAACTCATGGGCAGCCGCCACGAGTGGGCGGCCGGATTTGACGAGTAGTCGCGCCTTGATGCCGCGAAACAATGGATGGTCGATGGGTACGACGGCCAGGTCGCCCGCCGCGATCTCGCGATACGCAGCGAATTCTCCCACGAGCGTGATGAAGTTATCAGAAGCGACGATGCGCTTGAGCGCGGTCAGCGAATTCGTGGTGAGGGCAGGGCGAATCTCGATGTTCTCGGCAAACTCCAGCATCTTGGCCGCGTGGCCAATTCCGAAGTTGCCCGGCATCAACGCGAGGGGATAAGCGAGCAGGTCTTCGACGCTTGCCGGCGTGCCTCTCAGTGCCAGCGGATGCTCCGATCGAACCAGCAAGACGATGGGCTGCGAGGAACTGGCGCGATATTCAATCCGCGCATGGGGCGGCGGATTGTAAGCCAGCCCGATATGGGCGCGGCTCTCGGCCACTTCGGCCAACACGTCGTCGACCGGCAGCATATCCACACCAATGTCCAGCTTGGGATAGTGCGCACAGAACGGGGCGATCACCTCGTCGATCAGCGCGTCGACATACCCTTCGCTGATAGCCAGTTGAACATGGCCTTGCTGAAGACCTTTCATGGCATGAAGCTGGTCCTCCAGTTTCTCCTGCTGCGACCGATACCCTCTCCAGAATTCGAGCAGATGCGCCGCCGCCTCGGTGGGCGTCACGCCGCGCGCCTGGCGCTCGAATAGCGTGGCGCCGAGTTCGTCCTCCAGCAGCTTGATCTGCCGCGTAATGACGGAGGGCGACGTGTTCAGGCTATCCGCCGCCCCGCGAATCGTGCCGTGAGTCAACACCTCATAAAAATAGCGCAGGCGCTGCTGATTGATTTCCCTCATGCCGGTCTCCCGTCGACGCTGTCGTTGCTCTGTAGGCAACGATACGTGAACTTAGTTGCTGTTGCTAGTCCGGCTCGGAGTCGCCACCATGCGCATACAGGATGAACTGAACAAGACGTTCGACATGGAGGCTGGCATGGCAACAATTCAACCCGCGGCGACCCGCTGGAACGACGTTCCCGCGCTCTATGCCAGGCTCAACTTCAGGCTGCTGCCGTTTCTTCTGCTTTGTTATCTGTTCGCTTATCTGGATCGGGTGAACGTGGGCTTCGCCAAGTTGCAGATGCAAAGCGACCTGGGCTTTTCCGATGCCGCTTACGGCGTTGGCGCCGGCATCTTCTTTCTGGGCTACGTGCTGTTCGAACTGCCGAGCAACCTGATGCTGCCGAAAATCGGCGCACGGAAAACCTTCTTCCGCATCCTCGTGCTGTGGGGCATTACCTCGGCATGCATGCTGTTTGTGCGCAACGTGCAGATGTTCTACGGAATGCGCTTTCTGCTCGGCATCTTCGAGGCGGGGTTTGCGCCGGGCATGATCTTTTATCTTTCGCGCTGGTACGGTCCCTCACGTATGGCCCGCGCAATCGCGATCGTGTTTCTCGCCGGCCCGATCGGCGGCATTGTGGGCGGCCCGCTCTCCGCGTGGCTGATGACGAGCCTCGCCGGCAAAGCGGGTCTCGCCGGCTGGCAGTGGATGTTCCTCGTGGAAGGTCTGCCGTGCATCGTGCTGGGCGTGCTCACGCTGTTCGTGCTGTCGGATCGGCCCGCCGAGGCCAACTGGCTGAACGATGACGAGAAGCGCCTGCTCGAATCCGAACTCGTAGCCGTGCCCGCTGGAGACCATTCGTTCAAGGCTGTTCTGCGCAGCCCGAGGATTTATCTGCTGGCTTGCGCGTACTTTTGCATCATCGCGTCGATCTACGCCATGAGTTTCTGGTTGCCGACCATCGTGAAGTCGCAAGGTGTCGACGATACGATCCGGCTCGGCTGGTATGCGGCGATTCCCTACGTCGGGGCCGCGTTCGGCATGTACCTGATCGGCCGCCGTTCGGATGCGCGTCGCGAACGGCGTTATCACAGCTCCGTGCCGGCGTTTCTCGCCGCCACCTTGCTTTCGTTGTCGGTTTTGACCGACGGCCATCTCGTCGCCACGCTCGTTCTGCTGACATTCGCCATAACCATGCTGTGGATGGCGTACACGGTGTTCTGGGCGATCCCATCCGAATTCATCAAGGGCGACGCGGCCGCGGGTGGCATTGCCCTGATCAATACAATCGGCCTGTCCGGTGGATTCTGGGGACCCGCGATCATCGGCTGGGCCAAGACGGCGACCGGCAACCTCCATCTTGGACTCCTGATCGTCGCCGGTCTGGCGCTATGCGGCGCCGTGCTGCTCTTCGCGAACAGGCTGCCTTCAGAATAACGGGCGGGGCAGGTCCAGCTCCGGATAAGGATGCTCGTTGACGGTTATCCGCAGGTGTCGTCGATGAGCCGCAGTCAACCCTATTGCGCCGCGTTTCCTGCGGGTAGCGGCGAAAGCGAGAACTTCAAATGCTTTTGTACCAGTCAACATGGGTCGAAGTCGGGCAGTACCTCGAACGAAGCCGTTCGATCGTCGTGCCGATCGGCTCGAACGAGCAGCACGGTCCCACGGGTCTTTTGGGCACGGACTGGCTGTGCCCGGAAATCATCGCGCACGAAGCCGAGAAGAGCGCTGACATCCTGATTGCGCCGACCTTCAACATCGGTATGGCGCAGCATCACCTGGGCTTTCCGGGGACCATCTCGCTGCGGCCCTCGACTTTCATGGCCTCGATCGGCGACTGGACGCGCTCGCTCGCGGGTCACGGCTTCGAGAAGATCCTGTTTCTGAACGGCCATGGCGGCAACGTCGCGTCGATCGAAGCCGCTTTCTCCGAGATCTATGCTGAGGCCAGTTTCGCTAAACGCCGCGCGGGGTTCGCGCTGAAGCTGTGCAACTGGTGGGATCTGGAAGGCGTCGGCGAACTGGCGCGAGAGCAGTTTCCCGAAGGGCATGGCATCCATGCCACGCCCTCCGAAATCGCCATTACGCAATGGGCGCTTCCCGAGTCGATCAAGACGGCCAGCTACTCGCCAAAGATCGCACCATCGGGACCGATTCGCGAGGCGCTCGATTTTCGCGCGCGCTATTCCGATGGACGGATGGGCTCCGATCCGGGGCTCGCCTCTCCGGAAAAGGGCGGCGCGCTGGTCAAGCTCGCCGCACAAAGCCTGATCCGCGAGATGGATGCGTTCAGCCGCGAAAGCGTACCGGACTGACAGCTTGCGCTAATGAAGATCCTGATTGCCGGTTTTCAGCACGAAACCAATACGTTCGCGCCCACCCGCGCCGGCTGGGAAAATTTTCTGCAAGGCGAGGGCTTTCCTGCGCTCGCGCGCGGTGCCGGCGTGTTGGATCTGCGTGGCGTCAACGTTCCGGTCGCCGGTTTCATCCGGCACGCCGAGGCCGCCGGACACGAGTTGGTCCCGGTGATCTGGGCAGGCGCGAGTGCGTCGGCCCATGTGACGCGAGACGCTTATGAACGGATCGCGGGCAGCATTTTGCTGGCCATCGAGACCGAGACGTTCGACGCCATTTATCTCGACCTGCATGGCGCAATGGTCGCCGAGCACACCGACGACGGCGAAGGCGAACTGCTGGAGCGCATCCGGTTAGCCGTCGGTGCTCGCGTTCCGGTCGTCGTCACGCTGGATCTGCACGCGAACGTGACCCAGCGAATGCTGAACTACGCCGACGCCCTTGTCGCCTATCGGACCTATCCGCATGTCGACATGGCACAAACAGGGGAGCGCGCGGCGCGCATTCTCGACGATCTGTTGACCAATGGGCGACCGCTCAAGCGGGCGGCGCGGCGCATTCCGTTTCTGATTCCCATCAACGCGATGTGCACGCTCGTCGAACCCTCACGCGGCGTGTATGAACTCATGACCTCGCTCGAACGCGACACGATCGCTTCGCTATCCTTCGCACCGGGGTTCCCGGCGGCCGACTTTCCGGAGTGCGGGCCGATGATCTGGGGCTACGGATATGACGAAGCAGCGTTGACGGCGGCTATCGAGACCTTGTTCGAACGGATCGCCGCGCATGAGGCGCTGTGGGCGGTTCGCTTCCTCACGCCGGACCAGGCGGTGATCGACGCCATGCAGCGCAGCCGCAGCGCACGGCGGCCCGTGATCATTGCCGATACACAGGACAACCCGGGAGCAGGGGGCGATTCGAACACGATGTTCATGGCGCGCGCGCTGTTGCGCCACGGCGCGGCCGATGCCGCGCTCGGCATGATCTGGGACGCACCGGCGGCAGCCGCGGCCCATCGGGCAGGCGTGGGTGCGACGCTCGAACTCGCGTTGGGAGGCCGGTCGGGCGTGCCCGGAGACGAACCGCTGGCAGCAAGTTTTTACGTCGAACATGTTTCGGACGGACATTTCCGCTTTGACGGACCGATGATGAACGGAATGCCGGGCGATCTTGGGCCTGTGGCATGCCTTCGCATCGACGGAGTGAGGATAGCGGTGAGTTCGATCAAGACGCAGATGTTCGAGCAGAACCTGTATCGCGCGGCGGGGATCGAGCCGTCACGAATGAAGATTCTCGTCAACAAGAGTTCAGTGCACTTCCGCGCGGACTTTCAGGCGATTGCCGACACGATCCTCGTCGCCAAAGCACCTGGTCCCATGGCCGCCGATCCTTCCGATCTGCCGTGGCGGCGACTCGATCCGCGAATTCGTGTGAGTCCGAACGGGAAGTCGCTGGGCGAGCTCGGCGCGATGGTGTTCGATTCGACCGCGTTGTAGTCATCGCATCAGCGTGGTTTCATTGCCCGAAGCCAGAGCATTTCATATTGATCACCCCACTATTTAAGGAGCATGTCATGGTCCAACAGGACGTTTACGCCAGACTCAAGGAACTCGGCATCGAGTTGCCGGTTGCCGGCGCACCCGCGGCCGCCTACGTGATGAGTACGCAAAGCGGCAATATGATCTTTCTGTCCGGCCATATCGCGAAGAAGGACGGCAAAGTGTGGGTAGGTAAGTTCGGCAGCAACCTGACAACGGAAGAAGGGCGCGTCGCCGCGCGGTCGATCGCCATCGATCTGCTTGCGACGCTGCACGCGCACGTGGGCGACCTTAATCGCGTGACGCGGATCGTCAAGCTGATGAGTCTTGTCAATTCAACGCCGGATTTTGTCGAGCAACATCTGGTGACGAACGGTGCGTCGGAATTGCTGGCGGAGGTATTTGGCGAGCGCGGCAAGCATGCGCGTTCGGCCTTCGGCGTGGCGCAGATTCCGTTGGGCGCGTGTGTGGAACTCGAGATGAACGTCGAGATAGGTTAACGACGTCGCTGGTCACAGTCGCGCCTGCGTAGTCCCGGCAGACCTCGGTAGTCGTCATAATCTCCGTGGCCCATGAAGACGCGATCGCGATGCGGTCAGAAGAAGGCGGCGCTGCATTCACCGTCAGTCTGCGCGCACCGCCGATCGCGATTCCCCACAAGTCGCGACTATTCCCGCCCCAGTGCGACAAACCGTTCGAGATGGTGATCTTCATCGCCGAGTTGATGATCGATCATCACGAGACGCTTCGCATAATGAGCGAGCGGCAGTTCCCACGTCATGCCGATTCCACCGTGCAACTGAATGCATTCCTCCGCCACGCGCGCGCCGATTCGCCCAATGCTGTACTTGGCCGCCGACACCGCGCGCTCCCGCTGCCGGCGTTCGGCGCCGAGCGCCGCGGCCGCGTTGATCACCGCCGAGCGCGCCTGTTCGATCTCGAGCAGGAGATCGGCCATGCGATGCTGCAGTGCCTGAAAGCTGCCGATCGGCACGCCGAACTGCTTGCGCGTGCGCAGATACTCTAGCGTGTAGTCTTTAGCGACATCCATCGCGCCGACCGCTTCGGAACACAAGGCCAGCACACCGCAGCCAACCGCGTACTCGAGCGTTGCAAAGCCCGCGCCCGCGGTGCCGAGCAATGCGTCGTCGTCGAGCGTGACGTTGTCGAAGGTCACTTCGGCCGCGCGCCCACCGTCGATCCTGGGATAGCCACGCACGCTAACGCCGGCCGCATCGCGCGGTACGAGAAAGAGCGTCACGCCGGCTTCGTCGTTATCATCACCGCTCGTGCGCGCCGAGACCAGAAAGAGCGAAGCATGCTCGCCGTGCTGCACGACCGCTTTCGCGCCGTTCAGTTGCCACGCGTCGCCGCTGCGCTGCGCGCGGGTGGTCACGCGGGCCAGTTCGTAGTGGCTGTCTGGCTCGCCGTGCGCGAGCGCAACGATTCGCGAGCCGTCGATCAAGTCACCGAGCGCAGCCTTCTGCGCCACGTCGCCGCTGCGCGCAATCGCGCGGCCGACAATCAGCGTATCCAGAAACGGTTCGACCACGAGGCCGCGGCCGAGGCTCTCGAACACCACGGCGATATCGAAACCGCCGCCGCCAAAACCGCCGTCCGCTTCATCGAACAATGCGCCGATCACCCCGAGTTCGGCAAAGCGGCTCCATAACTCGCTGCTATAGCCTTGCGCCGAACGCGCGATCCGGTCGCGCGTCTCAAAGCCGTATTGCTCGCTGACAAAACGATTGAGCGTGTCCGCCAGCATGCGGCGGTCTTCGGTATGCTGGAAATTCATGACGTGCGCCCCTTACAGTCCCAGGATCATTTTGGAAATGATGTTCTTCTGGATTTCGTTCGAGCCGCCGAAGATCGACAGCTTGCGATTGTTGAAATACAGCGAGGCGGCGCTCGCGGCTTCGTCGGGGCCGACCGGCGTGCCTTCGAAACCGTCCTGCAAGGCTTCCTCGACGAACGGCTGCGCATAAGGACCCATGGCGCGGCGCGTGAGCGACGAGATTTCCTGGCGAATCTCGGTGCCGCGAATCTTCAGCATCGAGCTTTCGGCACCGGGCACGCCGCCGTCGGCCACCGCCGCGATCACGCGCAGGTTGGTGGTCTTCATGTTCTCCAGATCGATTTCGACTCGCGCCATGCGCGCGGCGAACGCGGGGTCTTCCGCGAGCGGCCTGCCGTTGCGCCGCTGTTTCGCGGCGATCTTGCGCAGCCGGTTGAAGGCGGCCACCGAGAAGCCGACGCCCGCGATATTGGTGCGTTCATATGTGAGCAGGTACTTGGCGTAAGTCCAGCCTTTGTTCTCTTCGCCGACCAGGTTTTCGACCGGCACGCGCACGTCGGTGAAAAACACTTCGTTGACTTCGTGATCACCGTCGAGCGTGATGATCGGGCGCACTTCGACACCCGGCGTGTTCATGTCGATCAGCAGAAAACTGATGCCTTCCTGTTTGCGCACGTCGGTGGCGCTGCGCACGAGGCAGAAGATCATGTTCGCGTAGTGGCCGAGCGTGGTCCACGTTTTCTGGCCGTTGACGATGTAGTGCTCGCCTTGCGCATCCGTGCCGCGCACCGCGCTGGTTTTGACCGAGGCGAGATCGGAGCCGGCGCCCGGTTCCGAGTAGCCCTGGCACCACCAGTCCGAGCCGTCGAGAATGCGCGGCAGCCAATGGCGTTTTTGCGCTTCACTACCGTATTTGATCAGCACCGGGCCGAGCATGTTGACGCCGAACGGCACCACGCGCGGCGCGCCGGCCAGCGCGCATTCGTTTTCGAAGATGAATTTTTGCACCGGGTTCCAACCCGGGCCGCCGTACTCTTTCGGCCAGTGATTCGCGAGCCAGCCTTGCGCGTTGAGAATGGCGTGCCACGCGGCCATGTCATCGCGCGTGAGACGGCGGCCGCCGTGCACCTTGGCGGCGAGACGCGGCGGGAGCTTGTCGCGCAAGAAGGCCTGCACGTCGGCGCGGAAGGCTTCTTCCTCGGGAGTGAAGTTCAGATCCATGGCGGGTTGTTCCGAAGAGGGTTGGCCGACCGGCGTGGACAATGCAACGCCGGTCGATTCGTATCGATGATGCGCCGGCTCAGGCGGTCTGATTCAGGCTCGCGAAATCGGCGCCGCGTTCCACCAGTTCGACCAGCAGCGGCGAGGCTTTCCAGAACAGCGGGTCCTCCTTGGCGAACTCGCGGATGTCGGCGAGGATCTTCGGCAGGCCGACCGTATCCGCGTATTTCATCGGGCCGCCGCGATAGCGCGGAAAGCCGTAGCCATACAGGAAGGTCACATCGACATCCAGAGGCCGCAGCGCGATCCGCTCATGCACGACGTTGGCGCCTTCGTTGATCATTGCGGCCATATAGCGGCGGATGATTTCGTCGTCGGTAAAACTGCGCGGCGTGATGCCGGCGCGTGCGCGTTCGGCGTCGATAATCGCTTCGACTTCGGGATCAGGCGTGCCGTTGCGTGAACCTTCGGAATACAGATAAAAACCGCGTCCGGTTTTCTGGCCGAACCAGCCGCGCTCGCACAGGCGATCGGCGATCTGCACATAACGTGCTGCGGGATTGCGCGTAGCCGCGCGCCGCTTGCGTGCCGCCCAGCCGATGTCGCCGCCCGCGAGATCCACCACCTGGAACGGTCCCATCGGAAAGCCGAACGCGCGCACGGCAGCATCGATCTGATAGGGCGAGGCGCCGTCTTCCATCATGGCGTCCGCGGCGCTGCGATACACGGCCAGCACCCGGTTGCCGATAAAGCCATCGCATACGCCGGCGCGCACCGGTGTCTTGCGCAACTTCCTGGCGAGTTCGAACGCGGTGGCGACCACGTCCGCGCTGACCTGTTTCGGCACCACCACTTCCAGCAGCTTCATGATGTTGGCGGGCGAGAAGAAGTGCAGGCCGATCACGTCGGCGGGGCGCGAAATGCTCGCTGCCAGTGCGTCGATGTCGAGATACGACGTGTTGGTCGCGAGCACGGCGCCTGCTTTGCACACGCGATCGAGTTCGGCGAACACGGCCTGTTTGACGGCGAGGTCTTCGAAGACGGCTTCGATCACGAGATCCGCGTCGGCGAGCGCATCGTACGACGTGCTGCCGCTCCAGCGCGTCATGACCGCAGCCTTCTTTTCCGCGCTCATGCGGCCTTTGCCGATCAGGCCGTCGTAGACTTTTTCGATGTGCGCGCGGCCACGCGCAAGCGACGCGTCATCGCGTTCGATCATCGTTACCGGCAGTCCGGCGTCGAGCACCGCGACGGCGATGCCCGCGCCCATCGTGCCGCCGCCCACCACGCCGATCGTGTTCAGCGCGCGCGGTTTGGCCTCGCGCGTTTCAGGCGCCTTGAGCACTTCGCGCTCGGCAAAGAACGCGTGAATCAGGCCGGCACGTTGCGGGCTGTCGATGCATTCGAGGAACAGTTTGCGTTCGAGTCGCAGTCCTTCGTCGAAAGGCTGTTCGACGGCGGCTTCGACGGCCTCGACGATTTTCAGCGGCGAGAACAGGCCGCGCGATTTCTTCGCGGTTTCCGCGCGCGCCGCGGCAACCGCGGCGAGGCTCGCGGCACGGTCGCCGAGCGCCGCGGCGTCGCGCGTGCGGCGCACCGGCGCGTGGGCGGCGAGCAGCTCGTGCACATAGGCGAGCCCTTCGGCGAAGATGTCGTCGCTGCTGCCGAGGCGGTCGATCAGACCGAGCGCCAGCGCTTCCTTCGCGCTGGCGTGGCGACCGCTCAGGATCAGATCGAGCGCGGCCTGGGCGCCGATCAGGCGCGGCGTGCGCTGCGTGCCGCCCGCGCCCGGCAGCAGGCCGAGTTGCACCTCAGGCAGGCCGAGCTTCGCGCCCTCGACGGCAATCCGGTAATGCGCCGCGAGCGCCACTTCCAGACCGCCGCCGAGCGCCGCGCCATGAATCGCCGCGACCACCGGCTTCGTGCATGCCTCGATGCGGTTGCACACGTCCGGGAGCGTGGGCGGCACCGGCGGCTTGCCGAACTCGCGAATGTCCGCGCCGGCGATGAAATTGCGCCCCGCGCCGACGATCAACACGGCTTCCACGGCCTGATCGGCATCGGCGGCTTCGACGGCGGCGAGCAGGCCGCGCCGCACGTCGGCTGACAGCGCGTTGACCGGCGCGTGGTCGATCGTCACGAGCAGCACCTTGCCGCGCAATTCGCGCGTCACAACGTCGGCCGAAGGGTTGAGGGTCATGATGTCGTCTCCTGACTGGTTATCGGTTGCACGCGGGAAAGCATGCCGGGTCTGGCGAATTCTCCGATTGTGGGGTGGTCAAGGTTTATTGACAATCACATGGGCGGTTGACAGACTGTCAAGGTTATTTTGACAAAGGCGCCGTTATGGACGTCAATTCCCTGACCTTGCTGGTAGACATTCTGGACGCCGGCAATCTCAGCGAAGCCGCGCGCCGGCTGAAAATGAGCCGCGCGAACGTGAGCTATCACCTGAACCAGCTGGAGCGTTCGGTCGGCCTGCAACTGGTGAGACGCACCACGCGCCGGGTCGAGCCGACCGAGATCGGCTTGCAGCTCTACGAACATGGCCGCACGATCCAGAATGCGCTGCTCGCCGCGCGCGAATCCGTCGCCACGCTCGGACAAAGTTTGCAGGGCCGCGTGCGGCTGAGCGTGCCGAGTGGTTACGGGCAACTCGTCATGTCGGAGTGGCTGATTGCGTTCAAGCGGCTTTATCCCGGCATCGTGCTCGACGTGATGTTCGAGAACCGCGTTGAAGACCTGATGCGCGACGAAGTCGATATCGCCGTGCGCGTGATGTCCGAGCCGCCGCAAAACCTGGTCGCGCGCGACATGGGGCCGGTCAGATACGTTGCGTGTGCGTCGCCGGCCTTTGCTGAAACGCATGGTATGCCGAAGCAACTCGACGATCTGCGCACGGCGCCGCTGATTACCGCGGCCGTGGTCGGCAGGCAGTTGCGCGTGGCCGCTTACTTGCGCGACGAGCGGCACGAAGTGCTGTTGGAGCCGACCCTCATCTCCGAGAACTTTCTGTTCTTGCGCGAGGCGGTGCTCGCGGGATTGGGCGTGGGCCTCGTGCCGGATTACGTGGTGCAGGACGACCTGCGCCGTGGCGAGATACTGACCGCGCTCGACGAATGGCGCTTGAGTATCTTCGGCACGCACATGTACATGCTGTATATGCCGAACCGGCATCACACGCGCGCGGCGGCGACGTTCATCGATTTCATCTTGCGGCAGGCGCATGGGGCGGGCAGAGGGTTGCCCGTGTCTTCGGCTACAGGGAGCGATGTGGCTGAATAATGCGCGAGGTCATAGAGAAACTGCGGATTTATCTTCAGCGGCGCACAGGTATGCTTAACGGAAGAGCGGCAATAGCGGTGCTCACCTGATAAAAACCGTGGCAACGGAGACCTGACATGAAATGGATCATCGGACTTGTAGCCGTGCTTGCACTCGCCGTGGCCTCGCTGATGATCTCACGCTTGCCCAGTGAAGATGCGATTCGCCTCGCCGGTTACGCGGCGACCGCCGCTTTTGCCGCGCTCGTCGGGTTTGTGCTGCGCTGGCGTGCCAACCGGGCGCAACAGCGGAGCAAGCGAACCGGGTAACGCGCAATTCGTCGATTCACCCGATTCGGCCGATGACTCGCTACATGCGCCGAACGCTCTCGCGCAATTCGTCGCCGAGAAAGTCGATAAACGTTCTCAGCTTGGCCGACAGGCGGTGCCGTTCCAGATAGATGGCGTGAATGTCCGCGTTCGGCAGCTTCCACTCGGTTATCAACGGTACCAGTTCGCCGCGCTGCAGATGACCGGCGACTTCCCACGCCGAGCGCACGGCGATGCCGCGGCCGTCGAGCGCCCACTTCAGGACCGCGCTGCCGTCGTTGCTGCTCAACGGCCCGTCCACCTTCACCGTCTCCGATTTCTTGCCGCGCGAGAAATGCCACGTGCCATACGCCGATTCGTTCTCGCGCAAGACGAGGCACGCATGGCGTGTGAGGTCGTGCGGCATCGCCGGCACGCCATGGCGCTTCAGATATACCGGCGACGCGCACACGAGACGCTGGTTTTCCAGCAGCAAACGCGCATTGATGCGCGCATCCGGCACTTCGCCGAAGCGGATGCCGAGGTCGAAGCCTTCTTCCTGCAGGCTGACCGGTCTGTCGGACAGATGCAATTGAATCTTCATCGACGGGAAACGCTCGCTGAAACGCGAGATCGCCGGGGCGACGTGCGCGCGACCGAACCCGAACGACGCGTTCACTCGCAACAGCCCGGCCGGTTCGGCGCGGCTCTGGGTGACCAGTTGTTCGAGTTCGGCGAGGTCGTCGAGAATGCGCGAGCCGTTCGCCAGATAGATCTCGCCCTCCGCCGTCAGACTGACGCGCCGCGTGGTGCGGTTCACGAGCCGCACGCCGAGGCGCTGCTCGAGTTGCGCAAGGCGCTTGCTGATCGACGGCGGCGTGACGCCGAGCTCGCGGGCGGCCGCAGCCAGATTGCGGTGACGTGCGACCAGCGCGAACAGATTCAGGTCGGAAAAGCCGTCCATCGATTCGTTCCTAAAAGTTAATTCCGGATTGCCTTAAGAGAACCCTATCGTTGTGGGCATCAATTAGACTTCATTCAAACATGGGAGGCAACGATGTTTGAAGATTTCACAGATGCTTCGGCGCAGATCGACGGAATCCGCATCAACGCGGTCCGCGGCGGCACGGGGCCGGCTTTGCTGCTGTTGCACGGGCATCCTCAGACTCACGCGATCTGGCACAAGGTCGCGTCGACGCTGGCGCGGCACTTCACGGTGATCGCCGCCGATTTGCGCGGTTATGGCGACAGCGGCAAACCGCAAGGCAGCCATGACCACGCGAATTATTCGAAGCGCAGGATGGCCGCCGATCAGGTCGCGCTGATGCGCGAGCAGGGTTTCAGCCGCTTCGCCGTGATCGGCCACGACCGTGGCGGGCGCGTCGCGGCTCGCATGGCGCTCGATCACCCGCGCACGGTGACGCGACTCGTGACACTCGATGTCGCGCCGACCCTTGCGATGTACGAACAAACCTCGTTCGACTTCGCGCGCGCTTACTGGCACTGGTTCTTTCTCGTGCGGCCCGCGCCGTTTCCCGAGACGCTGATTCGCGCGGACCCCGATCTCTACCTGAAGCAGACCATCGGCGCGCGCAGCGCCGGACTTGCGCCGTTTACGGATGCGGCCTACGCCGAGTATCTGCGCTGCCTGAGCGACCCCGCCACCGCGCACGGTATCTGCGAGGACTACCGCGCGAGCATCACAATCGACCTCGAACATGACCGCGCATCGCTTGCTGAAGGGCAAAAGATCGAATGCGATCTGCTGGCGTTGTGGGGCGCCCATGGCGTGATCGAACAATGCTTCGAGCCGCTCGCCGAATGGCGGCAATGGTCCGCTCACGTAAGCGGCGCAGCACTGCCTTGCGGTCACTACATTCCCGAGGAAGCGCCCGAGTTGCTGCTCGAACGCGTTCTTCCGTTCCTGCAAGCCTAGCCGTTCGAGCATTCATCATGTCAAACCGAACCCTTTACCAGAAGCTGGTCGACTCGCATGTCGTGACGCGTGTCGACGAACAGAACGTGCTGCTCTACGTCGATCTGCATCTGATGAACGAGTACACGAGCCCGCAGGCCTTCAGCGCGCTGGCCGAGAAAGCGCGGCGCGTACGCCGGCCGAAGCAGCAGCTTGCGGTGGTCAGCCACATCATTCCGACGCATGCTGAATCGCCCCGCGTGATCCGCGATGCCGCGTCGTCGCTGCTGGCGAACAACCTGGCGCGCAACTGCGCGGAGGCCGGCATCGCGTTGCACGCGGCGAACGATCCGCTGCAAGGTATCGAACATATCGTCGCGCCCGAGCGCGGGCTGGTCAGGCCGGGCATGGTCGTGCTGTGCGGCGACAGCCACACCACCACGTATGGCGCGCTCGGCGCGTTGGGTTTCGGCATCGGCACGTCGGAGGTCGAGCATGTGCTCGCCACCCAGACGCTGGTCTATCGCATCGCGCAGACCATGCGTATCACGATCGACGGCGTGTTGCCGTACGGCACTTCGTCGAAAGACCTGATTCTGTGGATCATCAGCCGCATCGGCGCACAGGGCGCGCGCGGCTATGCGGTGGAGTTCGCCGGCTCGACGACCGCGTCACTGTCGGCGGAAGCGCGCATGACGTTGTGCAACATGACAGTCGAAGCAGGCGCGCGTGCCGCGCTGATCGCACCCGACGCCACCACGTTCGACTATGTGCGGACCCATGCGACCTCGCTCGACGAGGCCGCATGGCGTGCCGCATTGGACGACTGGCGCGAACTGAAAACGGATCCCGGCGCGCACTTCGATATCGAACATCGATTCGACGCGCACGAGGTGGCGCCGTTCGTCACATGGGGCACGAGTCCCGACCAGTCCATTGCCGTCGACGAACGGATTCCCACCGCGTCCGCGCAGGCAACACCGGAAGCCGCCGCCGCGTTGCGCCGCGCGCTCGACTATCTCGGTCTCGATGCGGATCAGCCGATCGCGGGCACGCCGATCGATCGCGTGTTCATCGGTTCATGCACCAATGGACGCATCGAAGACCTGCGCGTCGTCGCATCGATCGCAGCAGGGCGGCACGTCGCGCAGGGCGTGCGAGCGATGGTCGTGCCCGGTTCGGGCAGCGTGCGCCGCCAGGCGGAAGCCGAAGGCATCGCGGCCACCTTGCGCCAGGCCGGTTTCGAGTGGCGCGAGCCGGGCTGCTCGATGTGTCTTGCGATGAACGACGATTTTCTGGCGCCCGGCGAACGCTGTGCGTCCACCACCAACCGCAACTTCGAAGGTCGCCAGGGCCGTGGCGGCCGCACTCACCTGATGAGTCCGGCAATGGCCGCGGCGGCCGCCCTGACCGGGCGCATCACCGACGTTCGCACACTGGAGACGCAGCCATGATGACCCGACTCGCTGAAATCCATGGGAGCGCCGTGCCGTTGCCGATCGAAAACCTCGATACCGACCAGATCATGCCGAAGCAGTTTCTGCGTATCATCGACAAGGCCGGGCTCAAGGACGGCCTGCTCTACGATCTACGTTTCGACGCGCAAGGCGAGCCGCGTGCCGATTGCGTGCTGAACCGGCCTCAGTATCGCCACGCGCGGATTCTGATCGGTGGCTCGAACTTCGGCTGCGGATCGAGCCGCGAGCACGCAGTGTGGGGGCTTCAGCAAGCCGGTTTCGAAGCGGTCATCGCGCCCAGCTTCGCGGAGATTTTCTATTCGAACGCGATGAACAACCGCTTGCTGCTCGTTCAACTGGAACGCGACGCGATCGACCTCCTGCTTCATGACGCGGCCACGCAACCCGCAGCGGCATTACATATCGATATCGCACGACAAACGGTGACGTCCGCCGCGGGGCGCGTGTTCGCGTTCCCGCTCGGCGCCCGTCATAAACGGATGGTGATGGAAGGCATGGACACCATCGATCTCACGCTCGCTTCATTGCATGACATCGAGGCATTCGAGCGGGATCACTTCGCACGGCATAGCTGGGCCGCCGTGTTGTAACGCCATGGCGGCATCTTCGCCGCCGATCAATCGAACCGCGCGTGACGGATTCCCCGCCAGAAGGGAAGGGACGCGCTTTGCCCGCAATAACGGAGGAGACATGAAACGCAAGCCGTTCTACAAGGTGCTGTATGTGCAGGTGATCGTGGCGATCGTCATCGGCGTGGCGTTCGGGCACTTTCTGCCCACGGACGCCGTGGCGATGAAGCCGCTCGGCGACGCCTTCATCAAACTCGTGCGGATGATCATCGGCCCGGTGATTTTCTGCACGGTCGTGACCGGGATTGCCAGCATGCACGACATGCGCAAGGTCGGGCGCGTCGGCGGCAAAGCCCTGCTGTATTTCGAAGTGGTGTCGACATTCGCGCTGGCGATCGGATTGCTCGCCGCGCATGTGCTGAAACCGGGCGTCGGCTTCAATGTCGATCCCGCCACGCTCGATGCCGGCGCGATCGCGGGTTACGCCGCACAAGCCGCGCATGGTGATGGGCTCGCGGGCTTTTTCATGCACATCATTCCCGAGACGTTTGCCGGCGCTTTCACGCAGGGCGACATCCTGCCCGTGCTGCTGATCGCGATGCTGTTCGGCACCGCGCTCGCGGTGATGGGCGAACCCGCCAAACCGCTGATCGGCCTGATCGAATTGCTGTCGAAAACGTTCTTTCGTATCGTGCGCATGATTACCAGCCTCCCTCCAATCGGGGCGTTCGGCGCGATCGCGTTCACGATCGGCAAGTACGGCATCGTCTCTTTGCTGCCGATGCTGAAACTGATCGGCACGTTCTATCTGACCGCGTTTCTGTTCGTCTCGTGTGGTCTCGGCCTGATTGCCCGCGCATGCGGGTTCAGCTTGTGGCGCTTTGTCGTGTACATCAAGGACGAGTTGCTGATCGTGCTCGGCACGTCCACGTCCGAAGCGGCGTTGCCGCAACTGATGAACAAGCTCGAACGGCTCGGCTGCTCGCGCGGGATTGTCGGACTCGTGGTGCCGACCGGCTACTCGTTCAATCTCGACGGCACCAATATCTATATGACACTTGCGGTGCTGTTTCTCGCGCAGGCCACCAACACCCATTTGACGATCACTCAGGAAATCACGCTGCTGGCAGTGACGATGCTGACCTCCAAAGGGTCGACGGGCGTCACGGGGGCGGGTTTCATCACGCTGGCCGCGAGTCTTTCGGTGGTGCCGACCGTGCCGGTGACGGCCATGGTGTTGATACTCGGCATCGACCGCTTCATGTCCGAGTGCCGGGCGCTGACGAATACGATGGGTAACGGCGTGGCGTCGATCGTGATCGCGGCGTGGGAAAAGGAACTGGATCGCGACAGGCTCAGGGCGGCGTTGGCACGGCCGGCGGGCGCGGGCTCGGTGAGTGAGGCGAGTGCGACGGAAGGAGGTGCGATGGCCGCTGCCGTGCGGGAAGGGGACGCGCGCCGCTCAATATGATCATGCAGCTGCCGCCCGTGACAAACCATGAGTTCGATTCACGGCAGCCACGGCAACGCCTCACTTGAGCCGCGGCACCGTCACTTTAACGCCGCCGCCTCGAACCGCTTCACCGCACCGACAACATCGCTGCGCAGTTGCCGCAACGCGGCCTGCTGCGCATCGGGCGGCACGAGTCCTTGCCATAGCAGATCGCTCAGCGAAGCGGCGGTGGCTTCGATATCGACGGCTTTCTGTTTGCGCACCGCGTCCCACAGCACGTGTTCCATCGGGCCATATACGGCCGAGCGCAGCAGGCCGAGCGGCATATCCCCGCGAATATCGCCGCTCGCCACGCCTTCGGCGAGCACGTTCATCATCGGCGCCGTATAGCGGCGCTGCAGTTCGACGATCACGTCACCGAACTTGTCGTCCTTCTCGCGGCCTTCGGAAAGAATGAGCGCGCACAAACCGGTGCCGTCGACGGTGAGCCGGTAGAGGTGCGTGTGCACGAGGTACGCGAACTTGTGGCGCGTGCCTGCGATCAGCGGCAATTCGCTTTCGACCTGGCTGATGATCTCGTCGTACCAATTGCCGAGCACGCGCACGCAGAGATCGCGCTTGCTGGCGAAGTACGTGAAGATCGTCGCCTCGGACACGCCGACACGCCCGGCGATCTCCGTCATGGTGGCCGACGCATAGCCGACTTCGGAAAAGACGAGCCGGGCCGCGTCCAGAATCGCCTTGAGTCGCTGTTCGGAGCGCGCCTGCACGGGCACGCGGCGGGAAAGGGCCGAGGTGGTCATCGAGAGAGATAGGCGGTGCTGTGATTTGGTGAGTTGAGTCTAGCTCAAGGAATGCGGCCGTGCAAAGACTAACATGATGCAAATAAAATTAACCATCTAACACAGCACAGGATAAAGACCTGAGCTAAACTCAACAAACATCGAAAGCGCCGCACATGAGGAGACAGCCGAATGCCCGCAGCTTCGTCGAGTACATTGCCGCCAGCGAGCGGCTACCGTTCAGTTTTCCGCGAAGGCCTTTTCGCCGGCAAAGTGATTATCGTCACCGGTGCGGGCAGTGGCTTAGGCCGATGCACGGCGCACGAACTCGCGTCGTTAGGGGCGACCCTGGCGCTGGTCGGCCGCAGCGAAGGCAAGCTGAAAACGGTGCAAACCGAACTGGCCGAAGATCACCGTCACACCACCGGCCACAAGATTTATTCCTGCGACATTCGCAACGAGCAACAGGTACGTGAAACGATCGCTTCGATCGTGGCAGACCTGCACCGCATAGACGGCCTCTTCAACTGCGCGGGCGGCCAATTCCCAGCAAAGCTTGAAAAGATTTCGTTGAACGGCTGGGACGCGGTCGTGCGCAACAATCTGCACGGCACGTTTCTGATGTCCCGCGAGTGCTATACGCAATGGATGGAACATCACGGCGGCACGATCGTGAACATGCTGGCGGACATCTGGGGCGGCATGCCCGGCATGGGGCACTCGGGCGCGGCCCGCGCGGGTGTATGGAATTTCACCGAAACCGCCGCATGCGAATGGGGTCACGCGGGGGTAAGAGTCAACGCCGTCGCACCGGGCTGGATAGCGTCGGCGGGCATGGACAGCTACAACGAAGACTACCAGGCGCTGCTGCGCACGCTCAAGCACAAGGTCCCGCTGCAGCGCTTCGGCACCGAATCCGAACTCGCCAGCGCGGCGGTGTTTCTGTTGTCGGAGGCCTCGGCGTTCATCAACGGCACGGTGATCCGCGTCGACGGCGGCGTACCGAACGCTCGCCATTCATGGCCGCTTCCGCAAGCGGAGCGTACGATCGAATATAACGGCTTCCCGCGCTATCAACCGCCGGCCGGCTTGCAGGAGCTAACACCATGAACCTCGACGGCCAGACCTACGAATCGTTGACGGCAAACTTCGCCTGGCAGATCCCGGCGCGCTACAACATCGGCGTCGACGTGTGCGATAAATGGGCCGACGGCTCCGGGCGTCTCGCGCTGATCTACGAAGATCCCGAGGGCAACGCCACCCGCTATACGTTCGACCAGTTGAAGGTGCTGTCCGACCGCTTCGCCAATGCGTTGCTCGCAGCGGGCGCGCAGCGCGGCGACCGCATCGGCATCTTCCTGTCGCAGTCTGTCGAAACGGCGATCGCGCATCTCGCCGCCTACAAGGCCGGCATGGTAGCCGTGCCGCTGTTCGCGCTATTCGGCGTCGACGCAATCGAACACCGGCTCGGCGATAGCGGCGCGGTAGCGTTGATTACCGATCACGGAGGCATGTGCAAGGTCGGCGAAATCCGCGCGGCGTTGCCGGCGCTACGCGCTGTTTTCAGCGTGGATATCGCTGAGGACAATGGCGATCCGCAATCGCCCGTGCGTTCGTTCTGGCACGCGCTGAACCACGCGAGCGCGGACTTCACGCCCGCCGTCACCGGCGCCGACGATCCCGCCGTCATCATCTATACCTCCGGCACGACCGGCAAACCGAAAGGCGCGTTGCACGGGCATCGCGTGTTGCTCGGTCATCTGCCTGGCGTGGAGATGTCGCAGCAGGGTTTTCCCGCGCACGCCACGCTGATGTGGACGCCCGCCGACTGGGCGTGGATCGGCGGCCTGTTCGACGTGCTGCTGCCGTCGTGGCATCACGGCGTGCCGGTATTGGCGCGCCGCTTTGCGAAATTCGACGGTCAGGCCGCTTTCGATCTGATGGCGCGTCATGCGGTCTCGCATACGTTTTTTCCGCCCACCGCGCTGAAGATGATGCGCGGCGTCGAACGTCCCGAGCGCTGGAATCTCGCGTTGCGTTCGGTGGCGAGCGGCGGCGAATCGCTCGGCGAGGAATTGATCGGCTGGGGCCGCAAGGCGCTGGGCGTCACCATCAACGAGTTCTATGGGCAGACGGAATGCAACGTCGTGGTGTCGTCGTGCGCGGCGCTGTTCGAGCCGTGCTTCGGCGCGATCGGCCGCGCGGTGCCGGGGCATCATGTTGCGATCGTCGATCTGGATGGCAACGAACTGCCGCCCGGTGCGATCGGCGATATCGCCGTAGCCGCGCCCGATCCGGTCATGTTTCTCGGCTACTGGGGCAACGAGGCGGCGACGCGCGAGAAATTCCGCGGCAAGTTTCTGGTGACCGGAGACCTGGGTACGCGCGACGCGGACGGCTTTATCCGTTTTGTCGGCCGTGGCGACGACGTGATCACGAGCGCGGGTTACCGGATCGGGCCGGCTTCGATCGAAGATTCGCTGCTGCGTCATCCGGCTGTTTCGATGGCGGCCGTGATCGGTGCGCCGGATCGCGAGCGCACGGAGATCGTCATGGCGTTCGTGGTGCTGAACCCCGGCTTTGTCGGCGACGCGGCGCTCGTGCGTGAGATCCAGCAGCACGTCAAAACGCGTCTCGCCGCGCACGAATATCCGCGCGAGATTCGCTTTGTCGACAGCCTGCCGCTGACGGCGACCGGCAAGGTGATCCGCAAGGCGCTGCGCGAAGGACTCGGACAAGACGCGGAGAATCCCGCGTCAAAACCCGAGCCGCGATGAGCACGCGCCCGCGTCAACCGGCGACGCGCGGCGGCAGGGCGCCGAGAGATTCGGGCGCGCAACCCGGCGCGGCGCCACTGGACGAGACCGACCGGAGGCTCCTCGCGCTGCTCGCCGAAGACGCGACGCGTACTTATGCGGAACTCGGCAAATTGCTGTCTCTGTCGGCGCCCGCCGTCCACGAGCGCGCGAGGCGCTTGAAGAAAGAAGGCGTGATCAAGGCCACTGTCGCCGCACTCGATGCCGCCAAACTGAATCGTCCGTTACTCGCGTTCGTGCATGTCGATACGACGAGTTGGGCGGTGACGCGGCAACTACTGGCGTTGGAAGAACTGCCGGAAGTCGAGGAGATTCACACTGTGACGGGCGAGAGCGCCATGCTGCTCAAAGTCCGCACACGTAACACGCAATCGCTCGAACAGCTGCTTGCGCGCATTCACGCGATCGAAGGTTTTACCGGCACGCGCAGCTATATCGCGCTGACTACGTATCTGGAGCGCGGCCCGAGTCCGGCACTCTGAAGCACGATAAGCGATCGCTGCGTCTCAGGCGTGCAGCGAGAGACCTTTCACCGCTTTGTCGACCGCCTTCTTCGGTCCGCGCACCGCAAGCCCGACGAGATCAGGCGCATCAGCGGGTTCGGCGCGGAACACTTCCCGGTTCGCCTGATCGTGACCGGTCGAGAACATCGCGCGTACATACACGGCACGCGTCAATTCACGTTCGATACCCTGACGAAGCGCGCGCTGCAAACCTGCGTTGTCCGCCTGGTACACCATCATCGGCTGGCCGAGCAGCCGCGCATGCCGACGGCCGGCCGCGTCCTCGTAAGGCTCGCCCATTGCCTCAGGCGCGGCGCCCGCGATTCCTGTTGCGAGAAACGCGGTCACATTGAGTTTTTGCCACACAGCGAGATCGTCCAGCACGATGATCGCGACTTTCGTATCGAATTCCATAACGCACGACGCTCCACAGCCGGGCGATGCAGGGTTGCTACAGCGCCCGTCGGTCAAGAAGGTATTCACACTCGAATCTTATGGAAACTCGAGCGCGTGTGCACGAGCGCAGAGCAAAAACGAATGGACTTCACCAGCCGCGCTTTTTCACGCGGTCCATGTCGGGTTTTGCCCTAATGCCATTCGGCAAACAGCGTTCGAAGTGCGCCGCGTGCTGCATTGCAACCTGAAGGGACGTCATGCTCATCGCCGTTTGCGCCGCCATTTGCGCCGCTATTACGTGCCGCAGGCGCATGCCGTCGACGCGCCCGCAACATAGGGCAAGTCCCTGGCGCGATTTAGCCGTGCATTACCACTCGCGTTGGCGGCCTCCTAAACTTGATTCAAACAGGAGGGGACACCGATGGCCAAACTCATTCACACGATGATCCGTGTGCACGATCTGCCGCGCTCGCTGCAGTTCTATCAAAGAGCTTTCAATCTGGACATATCGCACCGGCTCGACTTTCCGGACTTCACGCTCGTCTACTTGCGTAACGAGGAGGCCGACGCCGAAATAGAACTCACCTGGAATAAAGGCCGGGAGGAACCGTATTCGCACGGTGACGGCTACGGCCACGTTGCGTTCTGCGTGGACGACGCAAAGAGCGAACGGCAGCGTCTGCTCGACCTCGGCATGGCGCCCAACGATCTGCGCGAGTTTCACAACGACAACGGCGAGTTGCTGGCGCGCTACTTTTTCATTCAGGACCCTGACGGCTACAAGATCGAAGTGCTGGAACGCTTCGGCCACTATCAATAGTCAAAGCAATCCAGGCGGTCACCGCGTGGAGTTGCAGTACCCCACAGCAACCAGATTAGATGGGACCGAGTAAGTGCTTTGCACTTGCTCCGGTCGACAAAGGAGACAGACATGAAGACAACGATCATCCCGATCGTCGCGTCCGGTCACGCACATCATGCGCATCATCACGGGCACGAGCATACTCACGAGCACCCCGGTGAGCATGGCGCGGCGAAGGCCGCCACCGCCGCCACCGCCGCATTGCGGATTCCGCTTACACGGCGCGAGCTATTGAAAGGCACCGGCGTGCTGATGGGCACGCTGGCGGCTTCTTCGGTGTTGTCGGCCTTCGCGCCGAGCCGCGCCTGGGCCCTCGAAATGCAAGGACTGGACACGCACCAGGGCGAAGTGATTCTGGCCTTCACGCGGCAGCTCTATCCGCACCCCACGCTCGACAACGCGGTCTACGCGCTGGTCGTCAAGGACCTCGACGCCAAAGCGAAAGCCGATCCGGCAGTGCGCCAGCAACTCGCCGATGGTGTCAAACAGCTCGACGCGCAAGCGGGTTCGGACTGGCTCAAACGCACGCCGGCGGACCAGGCGCAAGACGTCGCGGCGCTCGCGGGCACACCGTTCTTCAACACGATACGCGGCACCGCGGTGGTCTCGCTGTACGCCAACACCATGGCGTATGCGCACTTCGGCTACGGCGCTTCGGAAGGTGATGGCGGCTACCTGTACAAGGGCTTCAACAGTCTCTCGTGGCTGCCCAATCCGCCGGCCGCCGCCAGCGGCCCGATTCCGACGGATAGCTAACCGCTGCGACAGTCACCATCGTGCATGGGACCGGAGTCACGCGCCAAGGGGCTCGAGTAAGCGCTAAAGCGCCGACTCTGGCCGGCAGCCCAACTCGGGTCAATAGAGGAGACAGGACATGGATCAGGACAACAACAAGGTGCGTTTTTCGCACAACGACGACAAGGTCGTCGTGATTATCGGCTCGGGTGCCGGCGGCGGCACGCTTGCGAACGAACTGGCGCAGAAGGGTATCAACGTCGTCGTGCTGGAGGCGGGCAAGCTGCACACGCAAGGCGATTTCACAATCGACGAGTGGGGCTCGTTCCAGATGCTGTCCTGGCTCGATAAACGCACCACGTCGGGCACCTGGCGCATCGCCAAAGACTTTCCGAATCTCCCCGCCTGGATCTGCAAGACGGTGGGCGGCACGACCACGCACTGGGCCGGCGCGAGTCTGCGGATCAGGCCGCACGAGTTCAAGGCGAAGACGACGTACGGCGCTATCAAGGATGCCAATCTGCTCGACTGGCCGCTCACGCGCGAGGAACTCGATCCGTACTACGACCGCGCGCAGCAGAAGATGGGCATTACGCGCACCAACGGTCTGCCGGGCCTGCCAGGCAACAACAACTTCAAGGTGATGTCGGCCGGCGCGATGAAGGTCGGTTACAAGGACTGCAATACCGGGCACATGGCGATCAATAGCGTGGTGCGTGACGACCGCGCGCATTGCTTCCAGCGCGGCTTCTGTTTTCAGGGGTGTCGCACTGGTGCGAAGTGGTCGACGCTCTACACCGAATTGCCGCGCGCCCAGGCCACCGGCCATATGGAATTGCGCACACAGGCCCACGTGGTGCGCATTGAAACCGACGCGCGCGGTAAGGCGAAGGAGGTGCTCTACTACGACGGCAACGGCAAGCTGCAGCGGCAAAAGGCGCGCATCGTCGCGGTGGCCGGCAACTCGATCGAAACGCCGCGCCTGCTGCTGAACTCGCATTCGAGCAGGTTCCCGCAGGGCCTCGCGAACGGTTCGGGGCAGGTGGGCCGCAACTACATGCGTCACACCACGGGCTCGGTGTACGCGGTGTTCAACGACAAGGTGGAAATGTTCAAGGGCACCACGATGGCCGGCATCATCGAGGACGAGGCGGCGTTCAATCCGCAGCGTGGCTTCGCAGGTGGCTATCACATGGAGACCGTGTCGCTCGGCCTGCCGTTTTATGCGGCCTTTCTCAATCCTGGCGCGTGGGGTCCGACCTTCACCCAGGCAATGGATCAATACGCGTACACGGCGGGTATGTGGATCGTCGGCGAGGATATGCCGCGCGAGAGCAATCGCGTGACCTTGAATACCGACGTGAAGGACCAGTACGGCCAGCCGGTCGCCAACGTGCATTTCGACGATCATCCGAACGACGAAGCGATGCGCGAGCACGCGTACAGGCAGGGCACCGCGGTGTACGAAGCGGCGGGTGCGAAGACGGTGTATCGCGTGCCGCCGTATCCGTCCACGCATAACCTCGGCACGGCCCGCATGAGCGCGCGCGCCGAAGACGGCGTGTGCAACCGGTTTGGGCAGACGCATGAAGTATCGAACCTGTTCATTTCGGACGGTAGCCAGTTCACCACCGGCGCGGCGGAAAATCCGACCATGACGATCGTGACGCTGGCGATCCGCCAGGCCGATCACATTGCGGCGCAGATGAACAAACGCGCGGTATAAAGCGGTCCGACGGGGCAGGGCGGCGTTCGGGTTCGAGGCAATTGTCGAGCGGTGAATGCCGGCGTATGTTGACGAACGCGGGCGGCGTGCCGTGGCTGCATGAAGGGCGCCACGGCACGCCTGCCCGAAATCAGGGAGTAACGCCATGTGTAGGGTGTACATCAACGCCGATCCGATCCTGTACGAGTCGCGCACGCGCTCGCTGCGCATTCACGGCGTGATCACCACGGTCCGGCTGGAAAATCTGTTCTGGGACGTGCTGCACGAAATCGCCGCGCGCGAGAACATGACGACCAGTCAGTTCGCCGTGCAGCTGTACGACGAACTGATCGCGCTGCGGGGCGAGCTGCCGACTAACTTCGCGTCGTTCCTGCGCGTGTGCTGTTTGCGCTATCTGTCCATGCGCACGGAGAAGGACGTCGATGAACCCGGCGCGGTTCCCGGGCCGGCGGCTTCGGCTTCGGCTGTGGCGAGCGAAGCGAAGCCGCGAATTCTGAAGACAGTTTGACGAGTAAGGCGGCGCGAAGCCGCAGCGGATAGACAGGAAGCGCGCACCGGACCGCGTGCTAGGATGTTTCGCACATTCCGCACAACGTTGGAGACATGGATGCGTCCGGAGAATGCCGCCCGTTTCGATGAACAGTTCGCGCCTCGCATCGCCGAGGCCATTGCCGCCTGTTTCGCCACCACCGTGCATACCGAAGTGCTGCCATACGGCGGCCACGGGCATCCCACTCGCGTGCGGATTCATGCCACACCGATCGAGGACATGGGACTGTACCCCCATCCGTTGAATCTGTATCTGACCTGGGACAGCGACGAAATCGAGAGGCTGATGGGGGCCGAAGGGCCGTCGCGTTTTGCTGGTTATCTGGCCGCGCTGCCGCGCAAGCTCGCGGCCTGGAATCATGCGCGCGAGCTGGACTTTCTCTCGCATACGCAGGCCGAGCCGGTCGCCCTGATCGGCGGACTCGACTTCGAGTCGTAAGCGGCGCGTGGCGCGCCGCTTCATCCACTCTACTCACCCTGCAACTGGAGCAACAGGCGCCGCGCGACGAGCACGGCGCCGCTCCGTCAGGCCGCGGCGCCCAGCCTGAAGAAACTCACGCTTTGCACGAGTCCGGATGCTTTGCTTTGCACCGCGTCGGCCGCGGCCGACGCCTGCTCGACCAAAGCCGCGTTGCTTTGCGTCACCTGGTCCATCTGGGTGACGGCGTCGTTGACTTCCGCGATGCCGGTTGCCTGATCGACACTCGCGGTCGCGATCGACTCGACGATACGCGTCACGCTGCCGGCGCTTTCCACCACGCCGTCCATCGTGGTGCTCGCGTGGTTGATCAGTTGCGTGCCGGCTTCGATCGTGGCGACCGACTCGCGAATCAGCGTCCTGATCTCGCGTGCGGCGTCGGCGGAACGTTGCGCGAGGCTGCGCACTTCGCTCGCGACCACCGCGAAGCCGCGCCCTTGCGTGCCGGCGCGCGCCGCTTCGACCGCTGCATTGAGCGCGAGGATATTGGTTTGCGCCGCAATGGCTTCCACCACTGCGATGATATCGACGATACGCTTGGACGCCGCATCGATCTGGCCCATCGTGCGCACCGCGTCGCTCATGACAATGCCACCTTCACGCGCGGCATGCGCGGCGTTTTGCGCAAGCGTGGTGGCTTCGCGTGCGTTGGCGGCGTTGCGCTGAACCGAGTTGGTGAAATGCTGCATCGACGCGGCGGTTTCTTCAAGCGAGGCCGCCTGCTGCTCGGTACGCGCGGACAGGTCGAGGTTGCCTGTGGCGATTTCCTGCGTGGCCGTGGAAATCGTATGCGCGCCTTCACGGATCTCGCTGACGATATGCCGCAAGCGCTGGTTCATGTCGTTGAGGGCAGTGAGCAATTGGCCTGTTTCGTCGCGGCTCACTACGGGCACGTCGGCGCGCAGATCGCCTGCCGCCACCGCCTGCGCGACGCCCACCGCCTGTCTGACCGGCACCGTGATGCTGCGGCTCAGGAACCAGATCGCGAAAGCGCCGACGCCGAGCGAACCGATAACGACCGACAGCAACAGCACTGTCGCGATCGTGTAGGCCTGCTCCGCCGCTTCGCTCGTGCGCACGCTGGAGTCATGCGCCTGTTGCATCACGGTGGCGACGATATCGTCGATAGCGGCGGTCGGCGCGCGGTCGATGCCTTTCACGAGAGCGTCGACCACGTGCGCCGTGTTCGGATCGGCGGCGTCGTAGTGTTTCAGCGCGTCGAGATAACTGTCCTGCAGCGATGCATGCGTGGCGAGCGCCTTGTCGACACCGTCCATGTTCGCGCCCAATGCGCTCAACTGATCCTTCAGGCGCAGCAGGGCAGCGTGCGTCGTTCCGCTTTCCCTGTTGAAGGCATCACGGTATTTGGCGAAGGCGGCCGGATCCGTGCCGCGCAACAACAGGTCCTTCCACTCCTGCACCTGCTTCTTGAATTCGACCTGCGCGACGCGCGCCGTATCGGCGGCTTGCGCATACTGGCTGAGCGATTGCGCGGACTGAATTTGCAGCGCATGCGTTCTGGACAACGCATGCCAGCCTTCCAGACCCACGACCATCGTCGCGGCCAACAATACCGCGCCGAGCAACGCCAATTTAACGGCGATCTTCAGATTTCTATAGAACGTCACTGCAAGATTCCAACTTTAGCTTTTAGTCGAGTTTGAATTGCGTCACTGCACTGGCGAGGCTCACGGCCTGGCTCTGCAGTGCGGCCGCCGCCGCCGTGGATTCTTCGACCAGTGCGGCATTCTGTTGCACCATTTCGTCGAGCTGGCTGACCGCGCGGTTCACTTCCTGAATACCGCGCGTCTGCTCGTTGGCCGCCTGCGTGATTTCGGAAATGATGGTCGTCACGTTGGCGACGTTGCTGACGATCTCGGTCATCGTCTCGCCGGCCTGGCGCACCTGGCCCGAACCCGACGAGACGCTCGCCACGGTTGCTTCGATCAGCGCCTTGATTTCCTTCGCGGCCTGCGCGCTGCGTTGCGCGAGGCTGCGCACTTCACCGGCCACCACCGCGAAGCCGCGGCCCTGTTCGCCTGCACGCGCGGCCTCCACCGCGGCATTCAGCGCGAGGATGTTGGTCTGGAACGCAATGCCGTCGATCACGCCGATGATGTCGGAGATTTTCACCGACGCATGCTGGATCTCGCCCATCGTCGCAATCACTTCGGAGATCACCACGCCGCCGCGCGAGGCGACCTGCGAGGCGGAAACGGCAGTACTGTCGGCCTGTTTCGCGGAGCTGGCCGATTGCGTGACCGTCGAGGTGATTTCTTCCATCGATGCTGCGGTTTGCTGCAAGCTCGCGGCAGCGGATTCCGTGCGGCCCGACAGATCGACGTTGCCCGCGGCGATTTCATTGGCGGCCACGCGCACCGATTCGCTGGCGTCGCGAATCTGGCGCATCACGTGGCTGAGTTTGTCGATGAAGGTGTTGAACGAGCGCGCGATCTGCGCGACTTCGTCGTTGCCGACGGCCGGCAGGCGCTGCGTCAGATCGCCTTCGCCGGAGCCGATGGCGTCCATGGCATCGCGCACTTTCGACAGACGCTGGAACGACACCGCGGTCACCGCCGCCACGATGGCGGCGGCGATGCCGGCGATCACGATCAGCGCGATGATCGAAGCGGTCAGCAGCGAACGCATGCCGGCGGTCGCTTCGGCTTTGTCGAGTGCGACGACCACGTACCAGTCAGTGCCGGGAATCGCTTGCGCGCGCATCAGCTTCGTGCTGCCATTCACGTCCATGTCGAGCGGACGGTCGGCGCTGAAGAGGGCGGCGAGCTTATCGCCGGTCAAACCGGGCGCGACATCGGAGACCGGCTTCAAGGTCAGCTTTGGATCGGGATGCGCGACGATATGGCCGCTCGCGTCGATCAGCATGCCGAAGCTCGCCGGCGTGGGATGAATCGCCTTGACGTTGGCGATCACGCTGTCCATCGCGACGTCGCCGGACACCACGCCTTTTACCGCGCCGTCGCGCACGACCGGCGCCGCGAATGCCACCACCAGTTTGCCCGTGCCCACGTCCACGTAGGGCGGCGTCACGACCGGCTTGCCAGCGGCTGCGGCCTGCTTGTACCAGGGGCGGCCGGTCGGATCGTAGTCCGCCGGAATGCCGGTCGGGTCGGAGAACTTCGAGGTCTTGTCCGCATAGCCGACATACACGTTCGAGAATTTACCGGCCGCGGCGATCTGTTTTAACGCTGCTGACGGATCGGGTTGCAGTACCACGTCCTGCAGCGAGTTGATCATCTGGGTGTTGGCGGCAACCCAGTCGCTGATGCCGGCCGCGTGACCGCTTTCCACCGAGGTCAGGCTGCTGTCGATGGCATCGGCGTTATACGAGTTGGCGACGACGTAGTTGAGAACCGCGTTGGCAGCGAGCGCAACCACAACGATAGCAACGCATAGGGCGACGATGCGCGCGCGAATGGAGGTGAACATGTCGGGAGTCTTTGGGGGTGAGCGGTAAACCGGAGTCGGCGAGGCGGGGGCCTCACCTGCGGTATACGGCCTGAGCAGGCCCGACTTGAGCAGCGAATTCTTTCAATTACCCCAAACGCAGCGAGATCTGCATGCGGCGGAGTGTCGCACGCAGAAATAAATGGCTTCGCGCGCGTCGTTGTATTCGTATGACAATAACGCGCGATCGGATGGATCGTTTTACATCACCGGCGAATGCAGATGATGCGGATGGTCGAGAGTCTCCGCCACGATGTGCAGCGCTTGTGCGCATTCGTCACGCGTTTTCGATCCGCCGAGGCACACGCGCATGGCATTGGGCGGATTGCCGTCGGTGGAGAACGCGGCGCCCGCCACGGCGGCAATGCCCTGATTGCGCAACTGCAAGGCAAGTTCGGATGCGCTCCAGCCGCTTTCCACCGGCACCGGCAGCCACAAATGAAAACCATCCTGATGCGCTTCGTAAGGCCATGCTTCGAGCATGCGCGCGGCAATGGCCTGGCGTGCGCGCGATTCGTTGCGGATCGCACTGAGCATCTCCGCCGCGGTTCCGTCCGCGATCCATTGCGTCGCGAGCATGACCGTGTACGGGCTCGCCATCACCGTGGTCGCGCGTAACGCGCCGGCTAGCCGCTGCGTTTGGCGCGGCGTCGGCGCATGCAGATGCGCGACGCGCAAGCCGGCGCCGAAGCTCTTGGACAGGCCCGTCACGTAATACGTCAGTTCGGGCGCGAAACTCGCGAGCGCGTCGGGCGCGCTCTGCGGCAGCATGGCATACGCATCGTCTTCGATGATCGGCACGCTGTAGCGCAACGCTACGTCGGCGAGCGCCTCGCGCCGTTTGTGCGTGAGCGTGAGCGTGCTCGGATTCTGCAGTGTCGGATTGCAATAGAACGCGCTCGGCTTGTCGGTTTTGCAGAGCGCTTCGAACGCGTGAGCGAGCGGTCCTTCGTCGTCGCGCGGCAGCGCTTGCAGACGCACACCGAGTTGCGCGGCGATCGCCTTGATGCCGGGGTAGGCGAGCGCATCGAGGCAGATGGTGCCGCCGGGCCGCGCGAGCTGCGAGACGAGCGCCACCAGCGCGCTATGAATGCCGGGGCACACCAGCACGTTTTGCGCGTCGCAATGCGGCACCCGGCGCCTCAGCCATTCGGCGCCCGCATCCTTGTCCGCCGCCGAGCCGCCGAAGTCCTGGTAACGCAGCAACTGATAAGGATCGCTGTCGGCCATCTGGCGTGCGGCGGAGTCGCGCAGACGCATGGCGTAATCGGGCGGCTCGGGTGGCGTGTTCATCGACATTTCGATGCTGCTGCCGCCCGCGAGCGGCAAGGTGGCGGTGCGGCCGCGCACGAACGTGCCGCTGCCGGCGCGCGAATCGAGCAGGCCGCGCTTGCGCGCTTCGGCATAGGCGCGCGCCACCGTCGTGTAGTTCAGCGCGAGCTCTTCGGCGAGATCGCGCAGTCCCGGCAAGCGGTCGCGCGGACGCAGCCTTCCAGTGGCGAGATCTTCTTCGATCAGATCGGGAATCGCGAGGTAGGCCGGCTTGCGAATGTCGGCAAGACGTTTGATCCAGTGATGTGTCGGGCTGCTCATTGCCTTCGAGTCTCTATTCACGTTGGAAAAGATGATCGCATTCGCATGCAATCAATGATTGGATTGATCGACTGTGGTGAATGACTGCACCATGCCGACACGTTGGACTGCGCGAATCGCACTTGGCTGGTGCGGTAAAGCCGCACCAACAGCGTTTGCACGGGATGCCGGAACTGTATGCAACCTTCGCGCCCAAAAAATTTTCGAGTCGCACTTCGAATCGAGGCGGAATTGATCGCGGATTGATCGCATTCACGGGGTCGATCAATGGCACGGCCGTTGCATTGGAGGAGGCGCGCACAACCTGAACGCGCGCCATCTTTTACTTAGCAAACCTGATCGGAGAGTGCCATGCCAGCCGTCAACAAACCGCTGCATCAGAAAGGCGATTACCTTGTCGACTATGAGGAGAAAGTCTTCGAAGACGTGAAAGCCGAACCCGGCGAAAAGGCGCTCGTCACGTTCCATACGGTCGCGTTCGAAGGCTCGATCGGCTTCGTCAATCTATTGCAGGCCACGCGCCTGCAACGCAAGGGCTTCGAGACATCGGTGCTGCTGTACGGACCGGGCGTGACGCTCGGTCTGCAACGCGGCTTTCCGACACTGGGCGACGAAGCGTTCCCCGGCCATCTGAACTTCAACAAGCAACTGATGAAGTTCATGGAAGAAGGCGGCAAGGTCTACGCGTGCCGCTTCGCGCTGCAGGCGCTATATGGACACGGCGAGGCCTCGCTGATCGAAGGCATTCGTCCAATCAGCCCGCTCGATGTGCTCGACATCCAGTTGCTTCATCGCAAGGACAACGCACTGATCATCCATACGTGGACGGTCTGACGAGAGGCGAGTGACCACTATGTCCGATAAAACGACCGGCAAACGCATCGTGCGCGCCGCGGCGGTCCAGATCGCACCGGACTTCGAGCGCAGCGGCGGAACGCTCGACAAGGTCTGCGAGGCAGTCGAACAGGCGGCGCGCGAAGGCGTGCAACTGATCGTATTTCCCGAAACCTTCGTGCCGTATTACCCGTACTTCTCTTTCGTACGGCCGCCCGTCGCTTCCGGCGCCGATCACATGAAACTCTACGAAGAGGCCGTGGTGGTGCCGGGCCCGGTGACACAGGCGGTGGCCGAGCAGGCGCGTTTGCATCGGATGGTAGTGGTGCTCGGCGTCAACGAACGCGATCACGGTAGCCTCTACAACACGCAGTTGATTTTCGACGTGGATGGTCAGATCGTGCTCAAGCGCCGCAAGATCACGCCCACATTTCATGAGCGGATGATCTGGGGGCAAGGCGACGCGGCCGGTCTGACGGTGGCGCGCACCGGGGTGGCGCGCGTGGGCGCGCTCGCCTGCTGGGAGCATTACAACCCGCTCGCGCGTTATGCGTTGATGACGCAGCATGAAGAGATTCATTGCAGCCAGTTTCCCGGCTCGCTGGTGGGACCGATCTTCGCCGATCAGATCGAGGTGACGATCCGGCATCACGCGCTGGAATCGGGTTGCTTCGTCGTCAATGCGACGGGATGGCTCAGCGAAGCGCAGATTGCGTCCGTCACCCCGGATACGAATCTGCAGAAGGCGCTGCGCGGCGGCTGCAACACCGCGATCATCTCGCCGGAAGGGCAGCATCTCGCCGAGCCGTTACGCGAGGGCGAAGGCATGGTGATCGCCGATCTCGACATGGCCTTGATCACCAAGCGCAAACGCATGATGGATTCGGTCGGCCATTACGCGCGCCCCGAATTGCTGAGTCTTGCGATCAACCGGCGGCCCGCGGAAACCGTGGCGCCGATGCCGGCGTGGCCGTCCGTCCCGAGCGCCGATTTCAATTCAACCGAAGGAGGGTGCGATGAGCGCCAGCGAATCACTGTCGGCGCAGAGCCGGCAATTGATGACTGAATTGCAGTCGGCCGGCTTGCGGCTCGTGTCGCCGGATGCGGGCGCGGCCAGCCGCCGCGGCGGCGCGGGTCCGTCCGACCACAAGGCGGTAACGGTGGATGGCGTGACGATCATGGTGCCCGTGCATACGAGCACCGCGTGGCACTCGCCGTTCGTCGCGCAGACGCCGGATGCGAGTGGGTCGAGCGCGCTGCTGCGCGGCACGATTCCGATCGCCAATATCAGCTTCCCGAAGTCGCCGCGTTTCTACGGCATGCAGACACTCGACGGCGTGCCTTATTCGCATATCGCCACGTTGCATAGCGCCGACGTGCTCGCGACCACCGTGTTGCAAACCTGTATTCGCTACGAGAGCCGGCGCAAGAGCTGCAAGTTCTGCGCAATCGGGCAATCGCTCGCAGCGGGTCGCACCATTACGCGCAAGACGCCTGAGCAACTGGCGGAAGTGGCGCGCGCGGCCGTGTTGCTCGACGGCGTGAAGCATATGGTGCTGACCACCGGCACACCGCCCACGCCGGATCGCGGCGCGCAGATTCTGTGTGAGAGCGCGTTCGCGATCAAGGCCGCGGTCGATCTGCCGATCCAGGCCCAATGCGAGCCGCCCGACGACGACCGCTGGTTCGCGCGCATGAAAGCGAGCGGCATCGACACACTCGGCATGCACCTCGAAGTCGTAACGCCCGCGCTGCGCGAACGCATCATGCCCGGCAAGGCGAGCGTGCCGCTGTCTCGCTACATGGAGGCGTTCGAGGCCGCTGTGGCCGTATTCGGACGCGGACAGGTCAGCACATATATTCTCGCGGGCCTGGGCGATAGCGCCGAATCAATTCTCGCGATGTCGCGCGAACTGATCGAGATCGGCGTCTATCCGTTCGTCGTGCCGTTCGTGCCGATTAGCGGCACGCCGCTCGAAGATCATCCGGCCCCTACGCCAGAATTCATGAAGTCGGTTTTGCAGCCGCTTGGCGGCATGCTCAATGCCGCGGCCATGCGTTCGAGCGATATCAAGGCGGGTTGCGGCAAATGCGGCGCGTGTTCGTCGCTGTCATCGTACGAGGAGTGATCATGTTCGGCGAAGCGATTGCAGGCGAGGCGCTGGATGGCGAGATTGTTTTTGCGCCGTATGCGCCGAGCGAATTTCGTATCAAGTGGACCACGTTGAATTGGGAAGCCGAAGAGGCGTTCAGATTGCGGCGCGCGGTCTTCTGCATCGAGCAGGGCATTTTTGTCGGCGATGATCGCGACGATATCGACCAGCACGCGCAGCAACTGGTGGCGCTCAGTTGTCTCGCCGGCATGCCGGAACAGGTGGTCGGCACCGTGCGTATTCATCGCGACCACGACAATGTGTGGTTTGGCTCGCGGCTCGCCGTGCATGCGGCCTTTCGCCGGCACGGAAAGATCGGCGCGACGCTGATTCGTCTCGCGGTGAGCAGCGCGCACGCGCTCGGCTGCGAAACGTTTCTCGCGCATGTGCAGAGTCAGAATGTGCCGCTGTTTCGCGCGATGTACTGGGACGTGCTGGCGGAGGAGACGTTGCTGGGCAGACCGCATCATCTGATGCAGGCGCAACTGGACCGGTATCCGCCGTGCGCGGAGCCTTATGGGGGCTTTGTCACGCAGACGCGGGCGCATTCGTTGCCGCCCTCACGCGGCCGTGAGCCTGAGCGGAGCGCCGCATGACTGTCGCCGACCTTGTCGCGAGTCTGCGCGAGAGCCGCGGATTCCGGCACAAGACCGATATCGTGGGTGTCGTCGACTCGCTGGCGAAGCGCTTGCCGCGCGGCACCCGCGATCTCGCGCAGGCTGTGGCGCTCGGCGACGACTGCGCCGCGCTCGCCGACGGTGACGGCTATCTGCTCTTCGCTATCGAAGGCATGGTCAGCGATTTCGTGAGCGCCATGCCGTGGTTCGCCGGCTATAGCAGCGTGATGGTCAACGTAAGCGATATCTATGCGATGGGCGGGCGGCCATTGGCGGTGGTGGATGCGCTGTGGAGTCAAGGCATCGGCGCGGCGGAGCAGGTGTTGGCGGGCATGGCGGCGGCTTCGCTCGCATATGGCGTGCCGATTGTCGGCGGCCACACGAATACGCGCAGCGATGCAGCGCAACTGGCGGTGTCGATTGTCGGCCGCGCAAAGGCGTTGCTGTCGAGTTTCAACGCGAAACCCGGTGACAGCCTGATGATGGCTGTCGATCTGCGCGGCCGCTTCGAAGAGCCGTATCCGTTCTGGAATGCTTCGGTGGATGCGCCGCCCGAGCGTCTAAGGGGCGATCTCGAACTGCTGCCGCAACTGGCGGAGAGCGGCCTGTGCGACGCCGCGAAGGATATCAGCATGGCGGGCACGCTAGGCACGGCGCTGATGTTGCTCGAGTGTTCGGAGGTCGGCGCGCGGGTCGATCTCGCGCGCATCCCCACACCCGAGGGTGTGCCGCTGGAACGCTGGGTGACCGCGTTTCCGAGTTTTGGATATCTGCTGTCCGTGCGGCCCAAACATGTGGAGACCGTACAAGCAAAGTTCAGCGCCCGATCGCTTGCGTGCTCAGTGATCGGTTCCGTCGATGCAACGAGCCAGGTGGTCCTGCATCGGCAGGATGATGCCGCTACGCTATGGGACTTCCGGCGTGAGCCGTTCATCGTCGGAAAGGGGGTGGCGAAATGAGCGCGCTGCGTATCGCGTTGCTCACGCATTCGGTCAATCCGCGCGGTGGCGTGGTGCACACGCTCGAACTGGCGAGCGCATTGACGGCGCTTGGGCACGAGGTAACGGTGTTCGTGCCGGCCGCGCCCGGCGAGAGCCTGTTTCGTTTGCCGCCTTGCCGAGTGGTGTATGCGCCTATCGTTCTGGCTCAGGTCAATACGGTTGCGATGGTCGAGGCCCGAATCGATGCATTCCGGCGCGCGTTGATCGAGCACGACGCAGCTGCGTTCGACGTACTGCACGCGCAGGACAGCATCAGCGGCAACGCGCTGGCCGATTTGAAAACGCAGGGTCTTATTCACGGCTTCATGCGCACGGTGCATCACCTGGATCATTTCGAAGATCCGCGACTGACGGCCTGGCAGCGCCGTGCGTTTCAGGATGCCGACCACGTGTTGTGTGTGAGCGATACATGGGCGCGAGAGATGCAGTCGGTATACGGCATCAGCGCAAGCACTGTGCCGAACGGTGTAGACGTGGCGCGTTTTTTTCCGCGACGCGATCAACACGACGCGCAGCTGCGGCAGCGTTTCGGACTGCAAGGCGGCCCGATCGTGCTTGCGGTGGGCGGTATCGAAGCGCGCAAGAACACACTGGCGCTGCTCGAAGCGTTTGCCTCCGTGCGCAGCGGTTTGCCGCAAGCACAACTCGTCATTGCAGGCGGCGCGAGCCTTCTCGACCACGACGCCTACAGCCGACGCTTGCTGCAACGGGCGAGTGAGTTGGGCCTGTCGATCGGACCTTATGAAAGCGTCGTGCTGACCGGCCCACTCGAAGACGCCGTCATGCCCGCTCTGTTTCGAAGCGCCGATGTTCTGTCGATGGTGTCGCTGCGCGAAGGTTTCGGTCTTGTCGTGCTGGAAGCGCTGGCGAGCGGCACACCGGTGGTGGTGTCCTCGATTGCGCCATTCACCGAGTATCTCGACGACGCCACCTGCTGCTGGGCCGATCCTGACGACGTGGAATCGATCGCCGCGGCCCTTGTGCGTGCGTTGGGTGAAAACGGTATCGATTTCGGCCATGCCGTGCCCGCGTTGCTCGCGCGCTTTAGCTGGGCGGCGAGCGCACGGCGCCATGTGGATGCCTACCGCCGTTTCCTCGCGAAGCGCGCTTTGCTTACCCATTGATTCGAGGATAAACGATGCCTGTCATGCACTTTCGCATTCAATGGCCCGATGGCGACGAAGCGAACTGTTATTCGCCTTCGCTCGTGATCGGCGATTTTTTTACGCCGGGCGAGGCCTATGCGCTCGAGGATTTCGTCGAACGTTCCCGGCAGGCGTTGGGCATCGCGTCCGAGCGCGTGCGCGAGAAATACGGCTTTGCCTGCTCGGCGGCAATGGACCAGCTTGCACAGATCGAGCGCGACGCGGCGCGCTTTCGCGATCGGCCGGACGCGACCGTCAAGGTCATCGAATTCAGCTAGGCGCTTATTCTTTCAGAGGACGCATCATGTCGAATCCAACCCATCACGCGCGCGCCGAAGGCCACTACGGCGTGCTTGTCATCGGCGGCGGGCAGGCGGGGCTGTCGGTCAGCTACTACCTGAAGCAGGCCGGCATCGACCATCTGGTCGTGGAAAAGAATGCGCTCACGCATACGTGGCGTGAACAGCGTTGGGACGCGTTTTGCCTCGTCACGCCGAACTGGCAATGCGCATTGCCCGGCTATCCGTATCGTGGCGATGACCCGCACGGCTTCATGAAGAAAGACGAAATCATTGCCTACCTCGATGGCTTCATCGCGCATGTCGACGCGCCGGTGCTGGAGCGCACTGAAGTCAAACGCGTCAAGCAGCGCGACGACGGCGTCTACGCCATCACGACGACGCACGGCGACTTCACCGCGGACCAGGTGGTGGTGGCCTCTGGCGGCTATCACACGCCGATCGTGCCGCGCCTCGCGGAGCGCTTGCCTGCGGGGATCATGCAACTGCAGTCGTCGGCGTATCGCAACCCGCAGGCTTTGCCTGAGGGCGCGGTGATGGTGGTCGGCACGGGGCAATCCGGCGCGCAGATCGCGGAGGATCTGCATCTGGCCGGCCGCAAGGTGGTGCTCGCGGTCGGCGAGGCGCCGCGTTGCGCGCGCTTTTATCGGGGGCGTGACGTGGTCGATTGGCTCGCCGACATGCAGTACTACGATATGCCGGTCGAAAAACATCCGTTACGTGAAGGGGTGCGCGACAACACCAATCACTATGTGACGGGCCGCGATGGTGGCCGCGATATCGACCTGCGCAAGTTCGCCGCTGAAGGCATGGAATTGTATGGGCGGCTCGACGATCTGCGCGATGGGCAGCTCCACTTTTCGCCTACGCTGGCCGCCAATCTCGATGCCGCCGACGATACGTATAACCGGATCAACGCGAGCATTGACGGCTTCATCGCGAAGCACGGCATTGATGCGCCGGCGGGTGGCGCGTACGAACCGGTCTGGCGTCCCGCGCAGGAGCGCGCTACGCTCGATCTGGAGGGCAGCGGTATTGCGGCGATCATCTGGTGCATCGGTTTTACGCCGGACTTCAGTTGGCTGGATGCCCCCGTGTTCAACGGTCGCGGGTATCCGGCGCACACGCGTGGCGTAACGCCGATCGACGGTCTGTATTTCGTCGGCCTGCCGTGGCTGCATACATGGGGTTCCGGGCGTTTCTCCGGCGTCGCGCGCGATGCGGAGTTCATCGTGCATGCGATTCGCGAGAAGGCACGCGAGCGCGCGTCGTTGTCGGCCGCCGTTGCCGCATGACGTGATGTTGCCCATGCGCTCGGGAGGCAGCATGGAAAACGGCCACTGCGGTTTCTATCGCAGCGGCCGTTGTATTTCACCGAGACGTTCGGCTCCGGCTCAGGCTTAAGCTTAAGCGCCCAGCGCCGGATCGCTCATGCTGCTCTTGCCGGTTTCCACGTGTCCGGCAAAGCGCCGCGCGAACAGCGGGTCCGTATCGACCGTTATAGCCAGGTCGTACCAGCCATGCGCATTGCGAAGGTCGAGGTAGAGCTGCTCGGTATCGCCGCCACGTACTGAATGCTTGATGACATTTCCCGGATCATACGCGTTGACGATCGTGAACTGGCAACGTGCGCTGCCCACGTTCTCCAGCCGCAGTTGCAGGTTGCCGTTCGAGACGTCGTAGCCTTCCGCCACTTCGGGCCGCGCGATATCGGAACCATGCCACCAGCTGCGCGCAACCGGCCTGCCCGCGAAGCGGCGCAGAAAGCCGTTCGGGCCGTGCACGGTGAAGTCGTAGCTGCCGTCGGCATTGCACGGCAACTGATCCTGCAAGCGCTTGCCGGCTTCCACCGTATAGGTGCGCGGCGCATCGAGACTGTGGGCGGCGTAGACCAGAAACACCGCGCCGGTGCGGCCCGTGTTGACGAAGCGCATGGTGAGTTGATTGGCCGCGCCTTCGCCATGCACGCGCACGAACAGCTCGTAAGGCAGCGCGCGAGCCGGGCGCACGCCGGCTTCCTGCTTCGGCAGTGCCTGCAGGGCAGGCGGCAGCGGTACGTAATCCGGATGGCGGTTCTGGTCCGGCGGTACGTAGCCGCTCGTGCTCGGCAGCGTCGGGAAGGCGTCGTTCGGATTGCTGAAGTTGAATGCGGACATCAGATCGCCGCATACCGCGCGGCGCCACGGCGTGATGTTCGATTCGCCGAGATTGTGATCGTGGCCGAAGCGCTTTTCAATAAAGCGGATCACCGACGTATGGTCGAACAGTTCCGAGCACACGTAGCCGCCTTTCGACCACGGTGAAACCACCAGCATCGGCACGCGCGGTCCGAGGCCGTACGGTGCGGCGGGAGTCTTCGCGTCGCCCGGATAGATTTCGTTGCTCGTGTCCACAGTCGACAAGCCGTTCGCGCTCGACGAAGGTGCGAAGGGCGGCACCATGTGATCGAAGAAACCGTCGTTCTCGTCGTAGTTGATGAGCAGCACCGTCTTGCTCCACACCTCGGGATTGGACGTGAGAATCTGCAGCACCTGGTCGATGTACCACGCGCCATAGTTCGACGGCCAGTTCGGGTGTTCGGAATAGGCTTCGGGCGCCACGATCCACGACACCTGCGGCAACGCATTGTTCTGCACGTCGCGCTTGAGAATATCGAAGTAGCCGTCGCCCTTTGCCGCATTCGTGCCGGTGCGCGCGTTATCGTAGAGCGGGTTGCCGGGCTGCGCGTTGCGGTACTGGTTGAAGTAGAGCAGCGAGTTGTCGCCGTAGTTGCCGATATACGGGTTCTGCGTCCAGCCCCACGAGCCGTTGGCGTCGAGACCGGTGCCGATGTCCTGATAGATCTTCCACGAAATGCCCGCATTCTGCAGGACTTCGGGGTAGGTGGACCAGCCGTAGCCGAGTTCGGAATTGTCGATCACCGGACCGCCACCGCTGCCGTCATTGCCCACCCAGCCGCTCCACATGTAATAGCGGTTCGGGTCCGTCGGTCCCATCAGCGAGCAGTGGTACGCGTCGCAGATCGTGAAGGCGTCGGCGAGCTGATAGTGAAACGGAATGTCCTCGCGCGTGAGGTAGGCCATCGTCGTGGTGCCTTTCGCGGGCACCCATTGATCGTAGCGGCCGCCGTTCCACGCCGCGTGCGTGCTGGTCCAGTCGTGCGCGAGATCCTGGAGGAATTGCAGGCCCAGATTGGGCGCGGTGGGGCGGAACGGCAGCACGTAGCCGAGATCCGCCGCGAGCGGCTGATACCACACGGGCTTGCCGTTCGGCAAATTGGTCGCGCGCGTGTCGCCAAAACCGCGCACGCCTTTGAGCGTGCCGAAGTAGTGATCGAACGAGCGGTTTTCCTGCATCAGCACGACAATGTGCTCGACGTCGCGAATCGTGCCGGTCTTGTTATTGGCAGGAATGGCGAGCGCGTTGCGAATGCCCAGAGGCAGCATGCTCAATGCGGTGGCGGAACCGGCAGCATGCGCGGCGGAGCGCAGAAAATCACGGCGATTTTTTGAGGTCATGGTATTGGCTTTCGATCTTCGGTGGAGGAACGATCCACGAGGCGCGCGAGCCCCACCCGCGCGTCGCGTGAGGCGCGAAACTCAGTCCACGGTGTGGATGACGGGCGTGGCGAGCGGCGCCGGCGCGGCAGCAGACAGTGCCGGGTCGGCGCTTGATGCGGGTAGTGCTGGGGTTTGAATCGTCAGCGCGGCGGGCGCCGGTGAAGCGGAGGACGGATTCGCCGGGAGAAGCGCGGCGGCAGTGCTCTCGCTGGCGGGAATTTCGGTAGGACTAACCGCGCTCGTGCCGGCTGTTTTGTCGTCGTCGTTGCCACAAGCACCGACCAGCGCACAAAGCGACAGGGCAGCCAGCGCGGCCGCCAAACGTTTGCAATGCAAGGCTTTAGACGGCTTCGACACAACGGACATGGCAATGTCTCCGGCACGGGGAAGATGCGCGAGGGCATCGACGTGCCCAGGTCAGCGATACGCAAGAATAGTCGCTGACCTGTGTAACTTTTGTGAAGATGTGGAAATTTGAGTATTTGGTGAGAGTTGGGCGCCGACCAATCGCACACTGCGTTAGCATGCCGAAAGGTTTGGCCTCGCTCGATGATCAGGAAGACGCGCTTCCAGCAACGAATGCCGCAATGGCTTCGTTCAAAGCCTCGGGCGCGTCGCGATGCGGCGAATGCCCGCAAGCCTCGAGCTTGACCAGTTGCGCATGTGGAACGTGTGCGGCGATCGTATCGATCTGGGCCATCGTGCCGTAGTTGTCATCATGGCCTTGCACCGCGAGCAGCGGCTTGCGAATGGACGCCAGTTCCCCGGCAATTGTCCACATCCGGAACGCCGGATTCAGCCATATGTCGTTCCAGCCATAAAACGCCGAATCGACGTCCGCGTGATAGCGGCTGAGTTTGCTGCGCAGGTGGCTGGTTTCGTAGAGCTGTTTGGTTTGCGCGATGCTTTCCACCGAAATATCTTCGACGAACACATGCGGCGCAATCGCCACCGCGCCGGCCAATTCCTTAGCATGGAGCGCCGCGTACAGCAGGGTGATCGAGCCGCCGTCGCTATGACCGATCAGCCACATGCGGCGGCGTTCGCGTGAATCGATACCGAGTGCGTCGAGCAATGCGGGCAGAATGTCGCGCGCCTGCGCCGTCATGAAATCGGTGGGCCACTTCACCTCATGCGCACGCGGTGTGGAAAGCCCGTAGCCGGGCCGCGAATAGACGAGCCCTCGCATGCCGAGCCGTTCGCACAGCGTTTGCGGCCAGTCGCGCCACATCGCGATCGAACCGAGGCCTTCATGCAGGAAGACGGCGATCGGCGCGTCGGCTGCGCGCGCATTCAGCCAGCGATACTCGATGTGCAGCGGTCCATGCGACGCGGTAGCGGGCAGTTCAGCGAACTCGTTAACGGTCGTTGCGGCGGTAACGTTGGCGCTGGCGGGGTTCTGCATAAATCACCTTATGACTGCTCGCGCAGTTTGAAACGTTGAATTTTTCCGGTGGCGGTTTTCGGCAGATCGTCGGCGAACACGATATCGCGCGGATATTTGTGCGGCGCGAGCCGGTCTTTTACGAAAGCTTTCAACTCGTCCGCGAGTATCTCAGATGGCGTGAATTCCCGCTTCAGTACGACGAACGCGCGCGTCTTGACGAGGCCGCCGTGATCGACGCCGACCACCGCGGCTTCGAGCACCGCGTCGTGCTGCACCAGCACCATTTCCACTTCGACAGGCGAGACATACTGGCCGCTGACTTTCAGCATGTCGTCGCTGCGGCCCGCATAGACATAGCAGCCATTCGGCAGCCGGCAGTACTTGTGGCCGCTGCGAATCCATTCGCCGAGAAAGGTGGCGCGCGATTTCTCTCGGTTGTTCCAGTACATCACCGCCGCGCTTGGCCCTTTGATGAACAGATCGCCGACTTCGCCGTCGGGCACGGCGTGGCCCGCATCGTCGCGCAATTCGACTTCGTATCCGGGCACCGGGCGGCCCGTGGTGCCGTATTCGACCGCGCCCGCGCGGTTGGACAGGAAGATGTGCAGCATTTCGGTCGAGCCGATGCCGTCGAGAATTTCGCAGCCGAAGTGCGCGGTAAAGCGCTCGCCGATTTCGCGCGGCAACGCTTCGCCCGCCGACGTGCAAATGCGTATCGCGACATCGGCGCGCGCGGGCAGGTTCGGCGACACCAGCATGTTCGCGTAGAGCGTGGGCACGCCGTAAAACACCGTCGGGCGATGTTTGACGAGGCGCGCGAAGATCGCGTCGGCGGTGGGGCGCTCGGCCATCAGGATCGCGGTCGCGCCGACCGAGAGCGGGAATGTCAGTCCATTGCCGAGACCGTATGCAAAGAACAGTTTGGCCGCGGAAAACACCACGTCGCTTTCGGCAATGCCGAGAATTGGCTTGGCATACAGCTCGGCGGTCCAGTACAGGTTCGCATGCGTGTGGACGGTGCCCTTCGGTTTCCCGGTCGAGCCCGACGAATACAGCCAGAAGGCGATGTCGTCGCAACCGGTCGCGGCGGCTTTGGCGGCAGGCGTGGCGGCGTCGATCAGGTCGTCGAACAGAGGCGCGAGGAGCGGCTCGCCTTCACGCGGTTGCGAGACGATCAACTGACAGCCGTCATGTTCGGCGGACTCCAGCGCCTGCGTCACGTTCTGCACGAGCGCACCCGAGGCGATCACGGCGCGCGCGTGGCTATGCGTCAGCATGTACACGTAGTCGGCGGGCGTGAGCAGCGTGTTCGCCACGACCGGCACGACGCCCGCGTAGAGCGCGCCGAGAAAGGCAACCGGTAGCGCGATGGTGTCGAGCATCACCAGCAGTATTCGCTCTTCAGGATGTACGCCGAGCGTACGCAGCGCGCTGGCGAAGCGCCGCGCGCGGTCTTCGAGTTCACCGTAGGTCGTGCTGCCGGTGTCGTCGATATAGGCGGTCTTGCCGGCGCGCGTTTCGTTCAGTCGAAACAGGTAGGCCGCGAAATTGAACAGCGCGGGCGGCGCTTCGACCGTCGCGGCGGGCTGGTTAGCCGCCTTTTCCAGCAGGGCTTCCATGTGTCTCCTCCATCGGGTGGGCGCGGTCCGGCTGTTCTGTGCTCATGATCCGCTCGATGCTTGCGGGCTGATTCGCGTGCCCGGTCCTGATTGCTACGTTTTTGCTGCGGTCGTGCGCTGTCAGGCCGAGGGCAAATGCGTCGTCTGCGTGAGCGCCTCGATTGCCGCGCTCGCGGCCTGGATGGCCGAGCGCCGGTGATAGAAAGCGAGTGCGCGCAAGCCGCCGAGTTCTTCGCCGCCGCCCGCGCGGCCCGGTCCGCCGTGCAGCGACATCGGCATCACGTTGCCGTGACCGGTTTGACTCTGCTGCACGGAGGGCGAAATGGCATGCACACGACCGTGCGAATCCGCGAGTTCCAGCGCGAGGCGGCCGAGATGCGCTTCGTCGTTCGAATAGATCGATGCGACGAGCGATCCCAGGCCGCGTCGCGCGAGGGCGACTGCGTGCGCTTCCGGCAGCGCATTTCCAGCGGCGGCGACGCGATAAGGCGCCACGCTCGCTACCGGTCCGAATACTTCGAGGTCGTGCAGGAGCGTCGCGTTATCAGGATCGTTGACGACGAACAGATGCGGCGCGACGCAAGCCGCGATGGTTGCGTCCGCATCGATGAGCGGCACTGCGGAGCCGTCGAAAGCGAGCACCGCTTCTTCCCGAAGCGCCGCGATACCGGCCAGTACGTTGTCGTATTGCTCGCGGCTCACGAGCGAACCCATACGCACGGCGTCGTTGCGCGGATTGCCGACGGTGATCTTCGCGAGCTTCGCCTTTAGTGCCTCGAGCACGGCTTCAAGTACAGCCTCCGGCACGAAAGCGCGGCGGATGGCCGTGCATTTTTGCCCGGATTTCACCGTCATTTCCCGCACGACTTCCTTGATGAACAGATCGAAGGCGGGCGTCTCGGGTGTGGCGTCGGCGCACAGAATCGCGCTGTTCAGACTGTCGGCTTCGACGTTCAGGCGTGCGCCGCCCTGTACGAAGGCCGGATGTGCGCGCAACGCGGCGGCCGTGTCCGCGGAGCCTGTGAACGACACCACGTCGAAAGGCTGGATCTGATCGAGCAGGCCCGCCGAGCCGCCGCAGATCACGGAGAGCGCGCCGGGCGGCAGAATGCCCGAGTCGACCACGTCGGCGACCATGCGTTGGGTGAGCCAGGCGGTGGCCGTGGCGGGCTTGACGATGACGGGTACGCCCGAGAGGAGGGCCGGCGCGGCTTTTTCCCACAAGCCCCACGACGGAAAATTGAAGGCGTTGATAAAGAGCGCGACGCCGCGTGTCGGCGTCAGCACATGCTGCACGCTGAACGATCGATCCTTGCTCAGCGAGTCGGCGTTGCCGTCGCGTAGTGCATGCACCTCGCCAAGCGTTGCGCCGAGTTTCGCGTAATACGACAGCGTGAAAATGCCACCGTCGATATCGACCGCGGAGTCGTTGCGTGTGGTGCCCGAATTCGCGGTGGCGATCGCGTAGTAGTCGTCGCGTTTCGCTTGCAGCAGCTTGACGATATCGGCGAGGCGGGCCGCGCGCTGCGCATAGGTCAGCGCTCGCAACGCCGCGCCGCCTTCATCGCGGGCAAAGCGGAAGGCGTGGGCGAGATCGAGGCCCTCGCTCGAGACGCGCACGAGCGCTTCGCCCGTCACGGGATCGGTGAGCGTCACGCCCGTGCCGCTGCCCGCGATCCACTTGCCGCCCACGTGGTTCTTCAATAGTTCGGTCATGGCGGCGCTCAAGCGGGAGTGAATTCGATTGCGCCTTGCGGCAACAGATACAGCACCAGCGCCTCACCGTTCGCCACCGTCGGTCGATGCGCGGAGCCGGGGCCGTACACGCACCAGCCGGCCGGGTGGCCGTCGAACGTGGCGCCTGCGGTCAGCGGCATGATCAGATCGATCTCGCCATTGGGGTGAACATGGTGCGGGCCGGCGATATCCTTCATATCGACCACGTCGACGGAAAAGCCGTGAGTTTCGGGCAGCGCCTTGAAGATGCGGCCGTAGCGAATGCCGCCGCCTTCGCGGTTGCACAGCCAGCCTTCGGCGACGCCGCTGCGGCAGGCTTCGGCAAGCTCGCGGAACGTGCCGCCTTCAGCGGGATAGGTGTCGTTCAGCCACGCCGCCAGACTGCCGTCGAGCGGCCGGCCGGCGAGTTGTTCCGTGACGCCCGCAATCAGGCGCTGGAATTCATGTGGGGACATGCGAGCCTCCAGGTCGGCGCGTTCGACCGCCACACGCACGTTAATGCATGCGAATCGTCGCGCACTCTCCGTGACGCCGCCGGAAATTCTCGGCAGCGTTTGTTATTGAATCAATATTTGGCGAAAATTAACCGTTCACCACCTGCATGTCAAGCACTATAGTACATGTGTCGAAGTTAAGGGGCAGCAAAACATGAATCAAAATTACTCTCCTGCGCCGTTGGACGACTCCCCAGACGAGGATGCGGGCCGCGCGGGCGCGCCGGCGGAGCGCGGCGTCGAGCGCGAAGAGCGCGATCCCTTTCTCACGGCAATGGGCGAGCGCGTGCGCCTCCTGCGCGCGCGCCGCGGCATGACCCGCAAGACGCTGGCGACGGAAACGGGCCTGTCGGAACGGCACCTGGCGAATCTGGAATCAGGTGTGGGCAATGCGTCCGTGCTGGTGCTGCGGCAGATCGCGACCACCTTGAACTGCTCGCTGGCCGAGGTGATCGGCGACGAAACCACCGCCTCCGCCGAGTGGCTGCTGATCCGCGAATTGCTGCACGGGCGCGATCAGGCGGCGTTGCAGCGCGCCCGCATGACGCTTGCCGAGATGTTCGCGCAGGCGCCGCGCGACCCGCATCGCAAGGACCGGATTGCCCTGATCGGCCTGCGTGGCGCGGGCAAATCGACGCTCGGACGGATGCTGGCGCAGGAGCGCAAGGTGCCGTTCATCGAGCTCACTCGGGTGATCGAGCAACTGGCGGGCTGCCCGCCTTCGGAGATTCATTCGCTGTACGGAGCGGCCGCTTACCGGCGCTATGAGCACCGTGCGCTCGAGGCCGTGATTCAGGAGCACGAGCATGCGGTGATTGCGTCGCCGGGCGGGCTGGTGTCGGAATCGGGCACCTTCAATACCTTGCTGTCGCACTGCTACACGGTGTGGCTGCAGGCCGCGCCGGAGGAACATATGCGCCGGGTCGTCGCGCAAGGCGACCTGCGGCCGATGTCGGGTAACAAGGAGGCGATGGACGACCTGAAGCGCATCCTGGCGGGGCGCAGCGAACTGTATGGCCGCGCCGATATGACCTTCGACACCAGCGAAAAAACCCTGGCCGACGCCTATCTGCAACTGCGCGACCGCCTCGCCGCAAGGCTTGCCGCCGAATCGCCGGATGACGTGCGGGTGGGTTGATCTGCGCTCCGGCGTCAGGGTTTACTAGCAAACATGCACTAAAGTGCTTTACATGGGTTTGTCGATGCACTATTGTTCAAAAAACAAATTTGCATCGTCCAGTCAGGAGACGCCCCATGTCCACAGCAGAAACCGCCGTTGCGCCGGTCGACTACCGCACCGATCCCTCGCAGTACAAGCATTGGAAGCTGAGCTTCAATGGTCCGGTGGCGACGCTCGGCATCGATATCGCCGAGGACGGCGGTATCCGTGACGGCTACAAGCTCAAGCTGAATTCATACGACCTCGGCGTCGACATCGAACTGCACGACGCAATACAGCGCATCCGCTTCGAGCATCCGGAAGTGAAAACCGTGGTGCTGACGAGTCTGAAGGATCGCGTGTTCTGCTCGGGCGCCAACATCTTCATGCTGGGTCTTTCCACTCATGCGTGGAAGGTGAACTTCTGCAAGTTCACCAACGAAACGCGCAATGGTCTGGAAGATTCCTCGCGCTATTCCGGTCTCAAGTTTCTCGCGGCGGTGAACGGCGCCTGCGCAGGTGGCGGCTACGAACTCGCGCTTGCCTGCGACGAGATCTATCTGGTGGATGACCGCTCGTCTTCAGTGTCGTTGCCGGAAGTGCCGCTGCTCGGCGTCCTGCCGGGCACCGGCGGCCTCACGCGGGTGACGGACAAGCGTAAGGTGCGCCACGATCGCGCCGACATTTTCTGCACGGTGGTCGAAGGCGTGCGCGGCGAACGCGCGAAAGCGTGGCGACTCGTGGATGAAGTCGTGAAGCCGAACCAGTTCGATCAGGCGATCCAGGCGCGTGCGCTCGAACTTGCCGCGCAGAGCGATCGTCCCGCGGACGCACAAGGCGTGATGCTCACACGTATAGAGCGCACGGATCGCGATGACGGCCTCACGTATAAAACGCTCGACGTGACGATCGATCGCGCGAAACGTATTGCAACGTTCACGGCCAGGGCTCCGCAAACCGAACCGCCGTCGGATATCGACGCCATTGTCGCGGCCGGCGCGAACTGGTGGCCGCTGCAATTCGCCCGTGAACTCGACGACGCGATCCTGTCCATGCGCACCAACGAGCTTGCGGTCGGCACGTGGGTATTCAGGACCGAAGGCGACGCGCGCAATCTGCTCGCCGCGGACGCTTCGCTCATGCAGCACAAGGACCACTGGTTCGTTCGCGAGACGATCGGCCTGTTGCGCCGCACGTTGGCTCGCATCGACGTCTCGTCGCGTTCGCTGTTCACGCTGATCGAGCCGGGTTCGTGCTTTGCCGGCACTTTCGCGGAACTCGCCTTCGCCGCCGACCGCACTTATATGGCGGCGTTGCCGGCCAATGAGGACGAAGAGCCGGCCATCACACTTTCGGAAGTCAACTTTGGCCTCTATCCGATGGTTACGCATCAATCGCGTCTCGCCCGGCGTTTCTATGAAGAAGCCGCGCCGCTCGACGCCGTGCGCTCCTTGATCGGTCAACCGATCAAGCCGGTCGAAGCCGAGCGGCTCGGTCTCGTGACGGCGTCGCCCGACGACATCGATTGGGCCGACGAAATCCGCATCGCGCTCGAAGAACGCGCGGCCATGTCACCGGATGCATTGACCGGGCTCGAAGCGAATCTGCGCTTTAACGGTCCGGAAACGATGGAGACGCGCATCTTCGGCCGTCTCACCGCGTGGCAGAACTGGATTTTCAACCGGCCGAACGCGGTGGGCGAGAAGGGCGCGCTCAAGGTGTACGGCAAGGGCAGCAAAGCGCAATTCGACGTCTCGCGTGTTTGATGCACGCTTGATTCAGCTTGGTGCTCGCTTGGTGCTCGCTTGGTGCTTGTTGGATGCCCGTTGATGGGCACTTGTCAGGTGCTTGATGCGCGATCGAACGCCATCAACGCGGCGAGCGCAATCGAAGCCGGCAACTTTCCCATACGCGCCTCTCATCGTCACTGAAGTTTCCGAACCAGGAACCGACCATGTCAACGATCAACTACAGCGAAAAGATTCCGAACAACGTCAACCTCGCCGACGACCGGGCGCTGCAGCGCGCGCTCGAACAATGGCAGCCGAATTTTCTGGCGTGGTGGGGCGACATGGGTCCGGAAGGCTCGCACGGCTACGACGTCTATCTGCGCACTGCAGTGAGCGTGGATGCGGGTGGCTGGGCGCATTTCGATCATGTGAAGATGCCCGACTACCGCTGGGGCATTTTCCTGACGCCCGGCGAGCAGGACCGCAAGATTCACTTCGGCGAACACAAGGGCGAAGCCGCGTGGCAGGACGTGCCGGGCGAACATCGCGCGAATCTGCGGCGCATTATCGTGACGCAAGGCGATACGGAACCCGCGTCGGTCGAGCAGCAGCGCCACCTCGGCTTGACCGCGCCTTCCATGTACGACTTGCGCAACCTCTTCCAGGTCAACGTGGAAGAAGGGCGCCACCTGTGGGCGATGGTGTACCTGCTGCACCGTTACTTCGGCCGCGATGGACGTGAGGAAGCCGAAGCATTGCTCGGCCGCCGCTCGGGCGACGAGGACAACCCGCGCATTCTCGGCGCGTTCAATGAGAAAACGCCGGACTGGCTCGCGTTTTTCATGTTCACGTACTTCACCGATCGCGACGGCAAATTCCAGTTGTCGGCTCTCGCCGAGTCGGGCTTCGATCCGCTCGCGCGCACCACGAAGTTCATGCTGACCGAAGAAGCGCATCACATGTTTGTGGGCGAATCGGGTGTCTCGCGGGTGATCCAGCGCACCGCCAAGGTCATGAACGAACTGGGCACGGACGACGTCGCGAAGATTCGCGCGGCCGGTGTGATCGATCTGCCGACCATTCAGCGCTATCTGAACTTCCACTACTCGGTCACGATCGATCTGTTCGGCGCCGATCACTCGTCCAACGCGGCCACGTTCTATAGCTCGGGCCTGAAAGGCCGCTACGAAGAAAACAAGCGCGACGACGATCATCAATTGAACGGCCAGAGCTACAAGCTGCTCGACGTGCAGGACGGCAAACTGGTCGAGCGTGAAGTGCCGATGCTCAACGCCATGAACGAAGTGCTGCGCGACGACTACATCAAGGATTCGGTGGCGGGCGTGGCGCGCTGGAACAAGGTGCTCGAAAAGGCCGGCATCGATTTCCGCATGACAGTGCCGCATAAAGCGTTCAATCGTCAGATCGGCACGTTCGCGGGCACGCGTGTGTCGCCCGATGGCCGCGTGGTCAGCGAAGCCGAATGGGCCGCCAACGAGGCGAAATGGCTCGCCACGCCGGAAGATCGCGCCTACGTCGCGTCGTTGATGGGGCGCGTCACGGAGGCCGGCAAGTTCGCCAACTGGATCGCACCGCCTGCAATGGGTGTGAACCGTCAGCCGGTCGATTTCGAATACGTGCGCTTTAACTGAACGCGCGAGCGGCGCGTAGCACGCTTGCGCCGCACATCCTGGTGGAGGAAGTCATGAACGGCCCAGTATCGATCGAAGTTCTCAGGCAGCATCTGATCGATCCGGAAATCTGCATTCGCTGCAATACGTGCGAAGAGACTTGCCCGGTCGATGCGATCACGCACGACGACAACAACTACGTGGTCAAGGCGGAGATTTGCAACGGCTGCATGGCATGTGTGCCGCCGTGTCCGACCGGCGCGATCGACAACTGGCGCACGGTGCTCAAGGCCGATGCCTATCCGATCGACGAGCAGTTCACGTGGGACGTGCTGCCGGAACAGAACACAATGGCCGTGCCCGCCGCCGACGAATCGTCGGGCGCGGGCGCTTCCGGCGATACACCCGCGGACGCGAGCGGTATCGAAGTGGACACCGTGCGCGGTTCGGTCGTGCCGCCGTGGTCGGCCGCGAAGCCGTATGTGAATCTCTACACGCACAAAGCGCCGACTACCGCGACGGTGGTCGGCAATTACCGGCTCACCGATGGTTCGACCGACAGCGACATTCATCACATCGTGCTCGATTTCGGCTCGATGCCGTTTCCGGTGCTGGAAGGCCAGTCGATCGGCATTCTGCCGCCCGGCGCGAGCGCCGATGGCCGCACGCATCACGCGCGCCAGTATTCGATTGCGAGCCCGCGTGATGGCGAGCGGCCCGGTTATAACAACATTTCGCTGACGGTCAAACGCGTTTCGCAGCAGCACGGCGATTCGACCGACGGCGTGTGTTCGAACTACCTGTGCGATCTGAAGAAGGGTGACGTGGTCAGCGTGATCGGCCCGTTCGGCGGCACCTTCCTGATGCCGAACCATCCGAACTCGCATCTGCTGATGATCTGCACGGGTACGGGTTCAGCGCCGATGCGCGCGATGACCGAGTATCGCCGCCGGCGCCGCTTGAAGGGCGCGACCGGCAAGCTGATGCTGTTCTTCGGCGCGCGGACTAAAGAAGAGTTGCCGTACTTCGGCCCGCTCACGAATCTGCCGAAGGATTTCATCGATACCAATCTGGCGTTTTCGCGCACGCCGGGCCAGCCGAAGCGGTACGTTCAGGACGCCATGCGCGAGCGCGCGGTGGACGTGGCGCAGATGCTCAAGGACGACAACACGCATATCTACGTGTGCGGATTGAAGGGCATGGAAGATGGTGTGTTGCAGGCGCTCAAGGAGATCGGCGAGCAGCATCAGCTGGATTGGGAGGCGCTGTGGGGGAAGCTCAAGCGTGAGGGGCGGTTGCATCTGGAGACTTACTGACCGGACTTTGTCCGGTCGCTAAGCGGCACTGACTTTCTGGTCTTGCGATGGGTCACCAGATAGTCTTGACATGAGGGTAGGCGCGGATTTTCTCGTCTTTCGTGATAAGGGGGACCGCAAACTTGCGCGCCGTGGCGACAATCATCCGGTCGGCGGGATCCTTGTGAAACTCGCCGGGGAGATCGACCGACTTCGTTGCAATTTCAACATCGACCGGCACAAAGCGTACCGCTTCGATCGCGGAAACCGTGGCGAGCCAACTGCTTACATCCATGGAGAGCACGAGCCTCTCCGTCTCTACCAGCATGGCAATCTCCCATGCAGAAATCGCCGAGACTGCAATTTCTCCGTCAGCCAGTTCGTGCGTGATAGCCGTTCTTGCCTTCTTGCTTAAAGTCGAATCGCCGGTGGCCCACCAGATCAGAGTATGGGTGTCCAGAACGATCACCGCGCGGCCTCCCAATCGTCCTCTCCAATAGGTGCCGTGGGGTTGTCGTAATGCAAAACCGTGCCGCGCAGTACCTCGAGGGGGCTGCGTTCGACCCCTCGGTAGGGACGAACTTCGACTGCGGGTTTGCCATGGTCCGTCACTATCATGCTTTCTCCCGTTGTTTCCACCTGCCTGAAAAATTCGAGTGCTTTAGCCTTGAACTCGGATTTCGACACCAGATTGCCCGCCATAATCGTACCTATAGTCATATGTCTATAGTCATAATTATAAAATGGAAAGGGGAATAGCTATAGCGACGGAAACAGAAGTTTCTTTATGCGCGCCCCTCGGACTAGTCCGACGTCTCCGGCGACACCGCGCCACATGCCCGAATCACCAACTGCACGACTTCCTCCGTCGTCGCCTCGAACGCTTTCTGCGTCAACGCACGTTTGCCTTTGAGCGCCCGAATCTGGGCATCGAAGTCGGCGTAGTGCTGGGTCGTCGCCCAGATCATGTACATCAACGTCTGCGCATTGACCGGCGCCAGCAACCCGCGCGCGATCCAGTTGTCGATCACCTTCACACGGCTGTCGAGCCACGGCTTCACACGCTCCGTGAGAATGTCCTCCATGTGTTCCGCGCCGTGAATGATCTCGCTCGCCCACACCTTGGAACCGAGCGGGCGGCGGCGCGACAATTCCATTTTCGCGCGAACATAGCCGCCAATCGCCTCGACCGGGTCGTCGCTGCATTCGAACGTGTCGGCCGCGCGATACCAGTCTTCGAACAGATCTTCCAGCACGCGCCGGTAAAGCGCGAGCTTGGTTGGGAAGTAGTAGTGCAAGTTGGCTTTCGGTAAGCCTGCACGCTCAGCGATCATCGCAGTGCTCGTGCCGTCGAGTCCGCGCTCCGCAAAAACCGCCTCCGCGCATGCGAGAAGATGCGCTTCATTCGATTCGCGAATGTGTGCCTTGCGCCGCCGCAAAGGCGCGCGTGTTTCTTCATTTTCCGTGATGTCGGCCGCCACGTCGTCGTCTCTCATGTTCGCCTTCGGCGGCATCTGTGCCGCGTCGCGCTTCATTCTAGTCGTTTGGCGCGGCGCTCACACGTGCATTCGCTACCCGCCCCAAACCCATGCTGCAATGCAATGGCACGCTTCTCGCTATGTTTCTCACCGCACGAAAGGTGTTGATTTGGCGAGTTTAATCGTCTACAACCTGTCCAACTGGACAGGATTGGAAGAGCGGGCGATACCCCAGGGTTTGCCCTCTCTATAAGAGGCGATCGAACCCATCGCGTATGCACCGCCCGCGTGCGGCAGCGCCCCAAAATCCGCCGCCGATGCACCAGTTTTACGTCGGTTCACCGAAAGGAGCGAGACGAATGAACGCGGTATCCGAAGCGCTGAAGGGCGCAGAGCCCACCACCTCGATCAAGGTCGATGGCAAGCGGTTGTGGGACAGTCTGATGACGATGGCGAAGATCGGCGCGACACCCAAAGGCGGCGTCTGTCGCCTCGCGCTCACCGACCTCGACAAGGAAGGGCGTGACCTGATAGTGAGTTGGGCGAAGCAAGCCGGCTGCACAGTCAGTGTCGATCAGATGGGCAATGTGTTCATGCGTCGAGCCGGGCGCAATCCCGCCGCGCTGCCGGTCATGACCGGCTCGCACGCCGACTCGCAGCCGACCGGCGGGCGCTTCGACGGCATCTACGGCGTGCTGGGCGGTCTCGAAGTGATTCGGAGTCTGAACGATCACGGTATCGAGACGGAGCATCCGGTCGAAGTGGTGATCTGGACCAACGAGGAAGGCTCGCGCTTCGCGCCGGCCATGGTGGCATCGGGCGTGTTCGCCGGCGTGTTCACGCTCGACTACGGTCTGTCGCGCAAGGACGTGGATGGCAAAACCATTGGCGAGGAACTCGAACGCATCGGCTATGCGGGCGATGTACCGTGCGGTGGGCGGCCACTGCACGCCGCCTTTGAGCTGCATATCGAACAAGGGCCGATTCTCGAAGCGGAACAGAAAACCATCGGCGTGGTGACCGATGCGCAAGGTCAGCGCTGGTACGAAATCACGCTGACGGGGCAGGAGGCGCACGCGGGTCCGACGCCCATGCCGCGCCGTCGCGACGCCTTGCTCGGCGCCGCTCGCGTGGTCGATCTGGTCAATCGCATCGGTCTGGACAACGCGCCGTTCGGTTGCGCGACGGTCGGCATGATGCAGGTCTATCCGAACTCGCGCAATGTGATTCCGGGCCGCGTGTTCTTCACCGTCGATTTCCGTCATCCGGACGATGCAGTGCTCGCGAAAATGGACGCCGCGTTGCGCAAGGGTGTAGCGGACATCGCGAACGTCATCGGTCTCGAAACCGAACTCGAGCAGATCTTTTACTACGCGCCCGTCGCTTTCGACGAAGCCTGCGTGAAGTCCGTGCGCGCCGCGGCGGAACGCTTCGGTTATCCGCATCGCAATATGGTGTCCGGTGCGGGACACGATGCCTGTTATCTGTCGCAAGTCGCGCCGACCTCGATGGTGTTCGTGCCGTGCGTGGACGGGATCAGTCACAACGAGATCGAGGACGCCACCTTCGAATGGATCGAAGCCGGCGCCAACGTGTTGCTGCACGCCATGCTGGAGCGCGCATGCGAGCCGGTTTCATGACGATGTCATAACGCTTTGGCGGTTGCGGTCCTTACCACCCGTTCGACCCGCTTCACCGTAGTGCCCATTAAAACATGCCGTCCCGGTTGCGCCTGACGCGCGGCCGGCGGGACCGGCTACGTCCTCACATCGAAGAAGGAACGCGTATGGCCATCAAGCAAACCGGCGACATTGCCGCTCAGCGCCTGTCGCCCGAGCAGCTCTCGTGCGAGTTCTCCGACATCGCGCCGTTGCTCGACGCCAGCGCCGCGGCCGCGGCGGCGAGCCGCTGCCACTACTGTTACGACGCGCCGTGCGTGAACGCCTGCCCGACGCAGATCGACATTCCCAGTTTCATCCGCAAGATCAGCAACGGCAATCTGAAGGGCGCGGCCGTGGACATTCTGTCCGCCAACCCGCTGGGCGGCATGTGCTCACGTGTCTGCCCGACAGAGATTCTTTGCGAAGGCGCCTGCGTGCGTAACCATCAGGATGCGAAGCCGGTGGCGATCGGCGCACTGCAACGTCATGCCACCGATTGGGCAATGGCGCGCGGTGAAGCGCTCTTCAAGCGCGCAGCCGAAACCGGCCGACACGTTGCGGTGGTCGGTGCGGGTCCGGCGGGCCTCGCCTGTGCGCACCGTCTTGCACTGGCCGGCCATAACGTGACGATCTTCGACGCTCACGAAAAGGCCGGTGGTCTGAACGAGTACGGCATTGCCGCCTACAAGACCGTCGACGATTTTGCGCAGCGTGAGGTGGAGTGGCTGTGCTCGGTTGGCGGCATCGAGATCAGACACGGCGTCGCGCTTGGGCGCGATGTCGACCTCGACACACTGCGCAAGCAGCATGATGCTGTGTTCCTCGCGATCGGTCTCACCGGCGTGCGGGCACTTGCGATGGAAGGCGAGGACCTTGGTGGCGTGATGAATGCGGTGGACTTCATCGAACAGGTGCGCAGCGCGAGCGACCTTGGCACGGTGCCGGTGGGCCGGCGGGTCGTCGTGATCGGCGGCGGCAATACGGCGGTGGATGCGGCCGTGCAAAGCCGCAAGCTCGGCGCGACCTCGGTGACGATGGTGTACCGGCGCGGCGTCGAATCGATGAGCGCGACGTGGGCCGAGCGCGATTTCGCGCGGACCAGCGGCGTCACGCTCGTCACGCACGCCACGCCGATGCGGTTGATCGGCGAAGGCGGCGTGGTTACGGGTGTCGAATTCGCACGCACGTTGAATGACGGTGGCGAGGAGCGCTTTGTCGTCGAAGCGGACATGGTGCTCAAGGCGATCGGTCAAACGCTCGTGCCGGTCGGCATCGAACGGGAATTGCTGACGTTGGACGGCAGCCGCATCGCGGTCGACGCGAATGGCCAGACCTCGCTCGTGGGCGTGTGGGCCGGCGGCGACTGCGCGGCTACCGGCGGCATCGACCTCACGGTGCAGGCGGTGCAGGACGGCAAAATGGCCGCTGCCGCGATCGACGCACAGTTCGCTCGTACAGCGGTTAAGGCCGCCTGAACGAACCATGCCAAATTGAACGAAGCGTCATACCAGACAAAAAACAGCAGTCCCCAAGGAGCCGAACATGGCCGATCTGCGCTGTACGATTGCCGGCATCACCTCGCCGAATCCCTTCTGGCTCGCCTCCGCGCCGCCGACCGACAAAGCCTACAACGTGAACCGCGCCTTCGAGGCGGGCTGGGGCGGCGTGGTGTGGAAAACGCTCGGCCTCGACCCGCACGTGGTGAACGTGAGCTCGCGTTACGGCGCGGTGCAATGGAACGGCCAGCGTATTGCGGGTTTGAACAATATCGAACTGATTACCGACCGTCCGCTCGAGGTCAATCTGAAGGAAATCGCGCAAGTCAAACGCGACTGGCCCGATCGCGCGATGATCGTCTCGCTGATGGTGCCGTGCAACGAGCGCGACTGGAAGTGGATCCTGCCGCTCGTCGAGGACACCGGCGCCGATGCGGTCGAATTGAATTTCGGCTGCCCGCATGGCATGAGCGAGCGCGGTATGGGCGCGGCGGTCGGCCAGGTGCCCGAGTATGTCGAGATGGTCACGCGCTGGGTCAAGGAGGGCACGAAGCTGCCGTGCCTCGTCAAGCTGACGCCGAATATCAGCGACATTCGGCTGGGTTCGCGCGCGGCTTATAAAGGCGGCGCGGACGGCGTGTCGCTGATCAACACGATCAACTCGATTGTCGCCGTCGATCTCGACGCGATGTCGCCGCTGCCGATGGTCGACGGCAAGGGCACCCACGGCGGCTACTGCGGCCCGGCAGTGAAACCGATCGCGCTGAACATGGTCGCGGAAATCGCACGCGACGTGGAAACGCCGAACCTGCCGATTTCCGGCATTGGCGGAATCTCCTCATGGCGCGACGCCGCCGAATTCATGGTGCTCGGCGCGGGCAGCGTGCAGGTCTGCACGGCGGCGATGCACTACGGATTCCGTATCGTTTCCGATCTCGCCGACGGCCTCTCCAACTGGATGGACGAAAAAGGCTACGCGACGCTCGACGACATTCGCGGCCGCGCCGTGCCGAACGTGACCGACTGGAAATACCTGAACCTCAAATACGACATCAAGGCGCGCATCGATCAGGACAAGTGCATTCAGTGCGGCCTGTGCCATATCGCCTGCGAAGACACGGCTCACCAGGCGATCATGAAAGAAAAAGATGGCGTCCGGCATTTTGAAGTGATGGACTCCGAATGTGTCGGCTGCAATCTGTGCATGCATGTGTGTCCGGTCGAACAGTGCATCACGATGGAGCGCGTGGACAACGGCGAGTACGCGAACTGGACCACGCATCCGAATAACCCGGCGCGCGTGGGCGCACAAGAGGGGGCAACAGCGGACGCGGCCGAAACCGCCGGGCACGCCCATGCCCACGCAGCGGCAAAAGCCGCCTGAAACAGCATGGGGTTGAAAAAAACGCAGCGCTAGTACTGAACCTGTCATTCCCATGGCCCGACGCGCCGCAAGACGCCGCGCGGGCCTCAACGATCGAGTGGAGATCTTTAGATGAAGCAGACAGCGCAACCCGCCGACCCGCAGTTCGCGGCCGGCGTGCAGGGCAGCAGTCTATACAACGACGATCTGGCGCCGACCGGCGTCGCACAGCGCACATGGAAGTGGTATCACTTCGCCGCGCTGTGGGTGGGGATGGTGATGAACATCGCGTCCTACATGCTCGCCGCCGGCTTGACGGAAGAGGGCATGTCGCCGTGGCAAGCCGTGGTGACCGTGTTGCTCGGCAACCTGATCGTGCTGGTGCCGATGCTGCTGATCGGCCACGCGGGCGCGAAGCACGGCATTCCGTATGCGGTGCTGGTGCGCTCCTCGTTCGGCACCCAAGGCGCCAAGCTGCCGGCAATGCTGCGCGCGATCGTCGCGTGCGGCTGGTACGGCATTCAGACCTGGCTCGGCGGCAGCGCGATCTACACGCTGCTCAATATTCTCACCGGCAACGCGCTGTACGGCGCGGCTTTGCCGTTTCTCGACATCTCGCTCGCGCAACTCGCGTGTTTCCTCGTGTTCTGGGCGCTGCAGATCTACTTCATCGTGCATGGCACCGATTCGATCCGCTGGCTCGAAAGCTGGTCCGCACCGATCAAGATCGTCATGTGCATTGCGCTCGTGTGGTGGGCGACCTCGAAAGCCGGTGGTCTCGGCTCGATGCTGTCGGCGCCGTCGCAATTCGTGCCGGGCGGCAAGAAGGAGGGCATGTTCTGGGCCACCTTCTGGCCAGGCCTTACGGCAATGGTGGGGTTCTGGGCCACGCTCGCACTGAATATTCCCGACTTCACGCGCTTTGCCAGAACGCAGCGTGATCAGATCATCGGTCAGTCAGTCGGCTTGCCGGTGCCGATGGCGTTGCTCTCCGTGATCTCGGTAGTGGTCACGTCGGCCACCGTGGTGATCTACGGCAAGGCGATCTGGGATCCGATCGACCTGACGAGCCGCATGACCGGCATCGGCGTGGGTGTCGCGCTGATCATCCTGACGCTCGACACCATGTGCTGCAATCTCGCGGCGAATCTCGTCGGCCCGGCTTATGATTTTTCGAGCCTTTGGCCCAAGGGCATTTCGTATCGCGTGGGCGGCATGATTACCGCGACCATCGCGATCGTGATGATGCCGTGGAAGATTCTCGCCACCACGCAGGGTTATATCTTTACGTGGCTAGTCGGTTACTCGGCGCTGCTCGGTCCGGTGGCGGGTATTCTGATGGTCGACTATTTCCTGATTCGGGGCACCCGGCTCGACACGCGTGAACTGTTCGACGAACACGGCGAGTACAGCTATACCGGCGGCTGGAATATCGGCGCGGTGGTCGCACTCGTGATCGGCGTGCTGCCGAATCTGCCGGGCTTTTTGCACACCGCGTTTCCGGCGTCGTTCCCGAACGTGCCGGCGATTTTCAACACGCTCTATACGTATGCGTGGTTTGTCGGACTGGCGTTGGCGTCGATCGTATATAGCGCGTGGATGAAGCTGAGCAAAGGACCGAGTGCGCGTGTGGCGAGTGCCTGAGACGCGCGCACCAGTATCGATGAAACGAAGTACGTAGTACCGAAACCAGCAGTTCATAAGGAGGCGGCAACATGACGACCCTGATTCGCGGCGGCACGATTATCGACGCGGAGAACACGTATCGTGCGGACGTGTTGTGTGCGGACCCGCAGGACGGCGGCACGATCCTGCAGATCGGCGCGGACCTGGAGGCGCCGGCGGGCGCCACGATCGTCGACGCGGGCGGGCAGTATGTGATGCCCGGTGGCATCGATCCGCACACGCATATGGAATTGCCGTTCATGGGCACCACGGCGAGCGACGATTTCTACACGGGCACGGCGGCGGGTTTGTCGGGCGGCACGACGAGCATCATCGACTTCGTGATTCCGAGCCCGAAGCAGCCGTTAATGGACGCCTTCAGGGAGTGGCGCGGCTGGGCGGAGAAGGCGTCGGCGGATTATGGCTTTCACGTCGCGGTGACGTGGTGGGACGATTCGGTCTATCGCGACATGGGCACGTTGGTGGAGGAGCACGGCGTGTCGAGCTTCAAGCACTTCATGGCCTACAAGAACGCGATCATGGCCGACGACGAAGTGCTGGTGAACAGCTTCTCACGTTCGCTCGAACTCGGCGCGCTGCCCACCGTGCATGCGGAAAACGGTGAGCTGGTGTTCCAGTTGCAGCGTCAGTTGCTCGCTAAAGGCTTTACCGGTCCGGAGGCGCATCCGCTATCGCGGCCGCCGGAAGTGGAGGGCGAAGCGGCCAATCGCGCGATCCGGATCGCGCAGGTGCTGGGCGTGCCGGTGTATATCGTGCACGTGTCCGCGAAAGACGCCGTCGATGCAATCGCGCGCGCGCGCAGCGAAGGTCTGCGCGTATTCGGCGAAGTGTTGCCAGGCCACCTGGTGATCGACGAGGCCGTGTACCGCGATCCCGACTGGACCCGCGCGGCGGCCCATGTGATGAGCCCGCCGTTCCGCTCGGCCGAACATCGCGAGGCGCTGTGGCGCGGTTTGCAAGCCGGCCAGTTGCACACCACGGCAACCGATCACTGCGTGTTCTGCGCGTCGCAGAAGGCCATGGGGCGCGAGGACTTCACCAGGATCCCGAACGGCTGCGGCGGCGTGGAAGACCGGATGGCGGTGCTTTGGCATCACGGCGTGAACTCCGGGCGTCTCACGCCGAACGAGTTCGTGCGCATTACGTCGACGAACGCCGCGCAGATTTTCAACCTCTATCCGCGCAAAGGCGCGGTGCGGGTCGGCGCGGATGCCGATCTGGTGGTGTGGGACCCGAACGCGAGCAAAACGATTTCGGTGAAGACGCATCATCAGAAAGTCGACTTCAACGTGTTCGAAGGCATGACGGTGCAAGGCGTGGCGATGCACACGCTCACGCGAGGCGCGCTCGCCTGGACCGACGGCGAATTGCGCGCGGTGCGCGGTGCGGGCCGTTATCTGAAGCGCCCGCCTAACGGGGCTTACTTCGACGCGATCCGGGTCGCCAACAAGCGCAAGGAGCCGCATCCGGTCGAGCGGTAAGCGGTTCGCAGTCCCACGGGCGGCGCCGGCATCGAATGCGGCGCCGCCCGTTTTTTCATGCCGCGCGTTCGCCGCGGCAGCGCACTTCTCGCGTTTTCCCCGATGGCGCGCGACATGGGTTCCATGTTGCGATGCATGCCGCGTCTGTTCTATCTGCTGTAGAGTGGGAATCCACGTCTTAGTGGAGGTCATGGCTGCTCGCTTAGCACGCAAGCGCATATGGATCGAAAACCTGATCCTTTGTAAAAATCCAGGCCATTTGCTACAGTCCGCCCACTCAGCCGGGCGCAAGCGCCGGTGAGGATTGTCCAACACAAGACCAAGCCACCGACGTGGCACATTTGACGGAGCCGCCTGATGAAATCGATTCGTTCCATTCTGCTGATCGCGTTGTTCCAGGCTGTGGCCGTGAGCTCCGCATTCGCCGCCGATGAACTTGCGCAGATTAAATCGGCCGGCGTGTTCCGGATCGGCACCGAAGGCACCTATGCGCCGTTCACCTATCACGACGAGTCGGGCAAGCTGACCGGCTTCGACGTTGAAATCGGCACCGCGATCGCGCAGCGTCTCGGCGTCAAGCCGCAATTCGTGGAAGGCAAATGGGACGGTCTGATCGCGGGTCTCGACGTGAACCGCTACGATGCGGTGATCAATGAAGTGGCCGTCACCGACGCGCGCAAGGTCAAATACGATTTCTCCGACCCGTACATCACATCGCACGCAGCCTTGATCGTGCAGTCGAACAACACCACGATCAAGAATTTCGACGACCTGAAAGGCAAGAAGTCGGCGAACACGCTGACCAGCAACTTCGGCAAGATCGCGGCCGCGCACGGCGCGGAAGTGATTCCCGTGCAAGGCTTCAATGAGTCGATCGATCTGCTGACCTCGGGCCGCGTGGATGCCACTGTCAACGACTCGCTGTCGTTCCTCGACTTCAAGAAGCACAAGCCGGACGCGAAGGTGAAAATCGCCGCGCTCGATACGTCGAGCGACAGCAGCGACAAGTCCGCTGTATTGATCCGCAAGGGCAGCCCCGAATTGCAGGCCGCGATCAACAAGGCGCTCGCCGACATCAAGAAAGACGGCACCTACGCGAAAATCTCGCAGAAGTATTTCGGCAAAGACGTCTCCCAGTAAACGCCTTCCGCGAGTCTGAATCATGCCGGCATGGTTGCATCTGATGGCGCAGTCGCTGTGGCCCCTGCTGTATGCGGGGCTCGTGTTTACCGTGCCGCTCACGCTGGTCTCGTTCGCCATCGGGCTGGCGCTCGCGTTCATCGTCGCGCTGGTCCGCCTGTTCGGACCGAAGTGGGCCGTGGCGATCGTGCGTTTCTACGTGTGGCTGTTTCGCGGCTCACCGTTGCTCGTGCAACTTTTCGTGATCTTCTATGGATTGCCGAACGTTGGCATCGTGCTCGATCCCTTGACGGCGGCGATCATCGGGTTTTCGCTGAATGTCGGCGCGTATAACTCCGAAGTGATACGCGGCGTGATCGAGTCGATTCCGAAAGGGCAGTGGGAAGCGGCGTATTCGATGGGTATGACGCGCGAGCAGGCCTTGCGTCGCGCGATCCTGCCGCAGGCGGCGCGCGTCGCGCTGCCGCCGCTGTCCAATTCGTTCATCGCGTTGGTGAAGGACACGTCGCTCGCCGCGGTGCTGACCGTGCCCGAGGTGTTTCAGGCGGCACAGCGGATCGCGTCGGTCACTTACGAGCCGCTGATTCTTTATACCGAGGCGGCATTGGTTTATCTGGTCTTCAGTTCGGTGTTGTCGTCGGCGCAAGTCAGGCTCGAGCGCAAATTCGGCCGCCACGCACTTTTCCATGCAGGCAACTGATGATCCGACTGGAAAAAATCGACAAGTACTTCGGCGGGCAACGAGTGCTGAACTCGGTCGATCTGCAACTCGCTTCGGGTAATGTCACCGCATTGATCGGTCCTTCAGGCAGCGGCAAAAGCACGCTGCTGCGTTGCGTGAATCTGCTCGAGATTCCCGAGTCCGGTTCGCTCGAACTCGGCGACCAGCGGCTGGAATTCAGTCGCGACCACAAACCCTCGCGTGAAGCGGTGCTGACGATTCGCCGCCGCACCGGCATGGTCTTTCAGAACTTCCAGTTGTTTCCGCATCTGACGGTGCGTCAGAACGTGATGGAAGGTTTGCTCACCGTGCAGAAGTGGGATAAAGAAAGGGCCCGGATTCGCGCCGACGAATTGCTGGAGAAGGTCGGCATCGCGCACAAGGCGGATGCGTGGCCTTCGACGCTTTCGGGCGGTCAGCAGCAGCGTGTGGCGATTGCGCGGGCATTGGCGCCTTCGCCGGAAGTATTGCTGTGCGACGAGCCGACCTCGGCGCTCGACCCCGGTCTTGCCGCGGAAGTCGTGGAGGTGCTCAAGCAACTCGCCACCGAAGGCATGACGATGCTGATGGCCACGCACGACTTGCGGCTCGCCGCAACGATCGCGCGCGACGTGGTGTTTCTGAACAACGGCGTGGTGGTGGAGGCCGGTCCGTCGCGTGAAATCTTCATGCAACCGCGTGCGCCGGAGACCGAGGGTTTCGTGTCGACGCTGACCCATAGTCTGCCGGACGAGTGGACTGCATCGAGCGGGTCCACCTGAAGGTAGTGGAAGGCGTCAGTAGCAGGTGAACGGTATTGTTCAGCGCCGCAGCGCCATGCCTCACGCGCCAACGCACCAACGCACCAACGCGTCATTCCAACAACCCAAAAGAAAAGGGGGCGTCGAAACGCCCCCTTTTAACATCACGGCTACAACCGCTTAGCCACGCACATCAAACCTTAAACGCCCACGCTCTCCGTGGCATCGCTCATCGCGGCGTCGAAGAAACGTTCCTTCGCCTGCGCATTGACACGGGCATAAGCGCGATTCACGCCGCTGATCACCGCGCGAATGGACGCCGTCACCAGATTCGCATCGATGCCGACGCCGAACGCGCTGCCGGTCACATCGGCGCCGGCCATTTCGGCCACCGCCACCGCGCGTGCATCGGCGCCTTGAGTCAACGCGCGCTCTTCGTAATGTTGAATGCGCACCGGCACGCCGATCGCGTGCATCAACGCGTCGAGCGGGCCGTTGCCTGCCCCGGTCAGCACCCGTCGCGTACCGTTGATGTCGACCGTGAGTTTGATGTGCTCACGTCCCTCGCGCTCGGACAGGCTATGGCCGACGTAATGAATCGGCGCGGTGTTCTGCACGTACTCCTGCTGGAACAATTCCCAGATCTGCGCGGACGTGACTTCCTGGCCGCTGTCGTCGGTGAAGCGCTGCACGGCCGAGCTGAAGTCCACTTGCAGACGGCGCGGCAACACCACGCCATAGCCCTGTTCGAGCAGATAGGCAATGCCGCCTTTGCCCGACTGGCTGTTCACGCGAATCACCGAATCGTACGTACGGCCGAGGTCGGCCGGATCGATCGGCATATAGGGCACTTCCCAGACCGCGTCCGGTTTTTGCACCGCGAAGCCCTTCTTGATCGCATCCTGATGCGAACCCGAGAAGGCCGTAAACACCAGATCGCCGACATACGGGTGACGCGGATGGATCGGCAATTGCGTGCATTCTTCCGCGGTACGCGCGACCTCGTTGATGTTCGAGAAGTCGAGGCCCGGATCGACGCCTTGCGTGTACAGATTCAACGCGAGCGTGACGAGATCGACGTTGCCGGTGCGCTCGCCATTGCCGAACAAACAGCCTTCAATACGATCCGCGCCGGCCATCACAGCGAGTTCGGCTGCGGCCACGGCAGTGCCGCGATCGTTATGCGGATGCACGGAGATGAAGAGCGAATCGCGGCGCTTGAGATTGCGGTGCATCCACTCGATCTGGTCCGCGTAGATGTTCGGCGTGGACATTTCAACAGTGGCCGGCAAGTTGACGATCGCCTTGTGTTCCGGCGTCGGTTCCCAGATGTCGAACACGGCGTCGCAGACTTCCTTGGCGAATTCGATCTCGGTGCCGCTGAACACTTCCGGGCTGTACTGGAACGTGAACTGTGTTTCCGGCATGGTGGCGGCAATGCGCTTCATCGTGCGGGCCGCGTTTTGCGCCAGTTCTTTCACGCCGCTCTTTTCCAGATTGAAGACGATCTTGCGGAATTCCGGCGCGGTCGCGTTGTACAGGTGGACGATGGCGCGCGGCACGCCACGCAAGGACTCGAAAGTGCGTTCGATCAGGTCGTCGCGGGCTTGGGTCAACACTTCGATCGTGACGTCGTCGGGGATATGGCCGCCTTCGATCAACTCGCGCACGAAATTGAAGTCGGTCTGCGACGCGGACGGAAACGCGACTTCGATTTCCTTGAAGCCGATCTGCACCAGCGTCTTGAACATGCGCATCTTGCGCTGTGCATCCATCGGCTCGAACAGCGACTGGTTGCCGTCGCGCAGGTCGGTGCTCATCCAGATCGGCGGATGCGTGATCGTGCGCGACGGCCACTGGCGATCCGTCAAGTTGATGGGCTTGAACGCGCGGTATTTGGTAGCAGGGTTCTTCAACATTTTCTTCGTCCGTGGGTGAGACCAGATAGCTGGGAGTCGACCGGACGACGAAAAGACATAACTGGGCGCCGGTCGGAAACCGGGGCTGGGTCAGTTACTGGGGAATTGAGCGGTGCTTCGGGTATATCAGATGGAAGCGCGCAGCAGCAGACCTAGCCCGGTAGAGGGGGCTAGTAGTAGCGATAGGATGGTCTGGGCGCGGTACATAGGGCGCAATAGGAACATATTATTGGGACGGCGTCAAGCGCCGTCCCGGGCGGCGCGAGGTTAGTGGGCCGGTTTCACGAAGCGCAAGGTCATGCGATCCGATTCGCCGATGGCCGCGTATTTCGCCCGGTCGACGTCGCCGCCTTCGAAGGTCGGCGGCAGCGACCAGACGCCGTTGGGGTAATTCCTGGTGTCGCGCGGGTTGCTGTTCACCTCGCTCTTGCCGGCCAGCTCGAAGCCGGCCGCGCGCGCGTGTTCGATCACGTAGTCTTCGGTCACGTAGCCGGTTTCGATGGTCTGTTGCAGCGTGGTGCCCGGCGCCGCGCGGTGTTCCTCGACGCCGAGCACGCCGCCCGGCTTGAGCGCGGCATAAAAGGCGCGCAGGTTCGCGTCGATCTGGCCGTCCTTGATCCAGTTGTGGATATTGCGGAAGGTCAGCACCTCGTCGACGCTGGCATCGGCCGGAAAACCGTTGAACTGGCCGGCGTGCAACGTGCCGACCACGACCTTCCCGTAGACGTTGGGCGTGGCCGCCAGCTTGCGCGCGAACGCAGCCCGGCTCGCCTGTGCCTCCGCCGACGGCGTGTTCAGCGGGCCGTCGTACTGCGCCTCGTAGAGCTTGCCGTGGTCGTGCAGGTAGGGCGCGAGGATATCCGTGTACCAGCCGCCGCCCGGCTCGATCTCCAGCACGCTTTGCGACGGCGCGAGTTCGAAGAATTGCAGCGTCTCTTTCGGATGGCGGTAAATATCGCGCGCACGGGCCTTGTCGCCGCGCTGTGGTCCGGCAATGGCCGCGTCGAGCAGCGCGGGACTGGCCGACGCGGAGGGGGAAGTCGAGACTGACGGATTGGCGCAGGCGGCAACGAGCAGCGTCGCGCTGAACGCCGCGAGCGTGGTGCGCAACGCGCGGGCTGGGAGATCGGGGCGAGGGTTCATGGCATCCATTATCGGGTTCGATCGGCCTTCGAGGGAAATCGGCAATCGTCATAAGGATAGGCGCTTGCTGGATTTGCGTGGCCGGCGCTGCGGCGGGAGAAAAAAGACAGTCGCCGCGACGGCGGGGAAAAAGAGACGGTGGCCGCCGCCGCGGAGCGGAATAAAAGACCGTGGCCGCCGGTTTCCCTGTTTGCCGTCGCTCGCGCCACGATTGCCGAATCCGAAGCGCCGGGTGGCGCGTATAAATAGCGTGATGAGGGTGTAATCAGCGTTTGCCGTCGCGCGCAGGCCTGGTGTATGTCGAGCGCGACTTGATTCACTTCATTTCATTGGCCGGAGGCAGGTATGAAACGAGCATCGACGATGTTGCGGGTAGGTCGGGCTTTACTGTGCGCAGCCGCATGCGCGATCGCCGCGCAGGCGGGGGCGCAGGGACTGAGCCCGCAGGACGACATGAACGCACCGCAAAACAGCACGCGTTTGATGCCGAACGCGGCGCGAGGCAGCGAATATCCAACGCACGGCAACCAGCAGGCTGGGGAAATGAACCTGAATCCGACCGACCCGCGCGCGCAACTGGTCAACGGCTTACCGAATCACACGAATTCCGGCGGCTATGGTTCACCGCTGGCCGGCGTGCGCACGTATGTGCAACCGCAAGCGCCGTCGAATTGAGCGGTCGCGAGAACGAAGGTCGTGCCGTATCGTGCGCTGGATAGAACGCGCACATCCCTGCACGGACGATGCCGTTTTATTCGGCGATTTGCTTGCCTGCTTGCCTGCGGGCAGATTGCCATCAGTCAATGAAGCTTTGCCCAGACTCCGAACATGATCCGCAGCGTATCGTTTTGCGCGATCACCGAGCCGCCGATGATCACCAGGATCAGCGGTAAGAGCGCGGTGCCGTAGCGACGGATTGGCGCACCGAGCAATGGATGTTTCACGAGCCACACCGCGCCGGCGCACCAGAGTCCGATCATCACGATAAAGACCAGCGAGATGAACGCGCCCTCGTTGTGTGAGTGACTGGCATACAACGGCACATAGACGGCGAGGTTGTCGGAACCGTTGGCGATGGCTACGCAGGCCACCACCCACCAGGATGAGCCGCGCGAAGCGGTCGACTGGCCGTCGGCACGTACCGTCTCATCCTCCTGCGTGTTACCGCGGCCAAAGCGCTCCCACGCTTTGGCGAGCCCCACGCCAATCGGCAGGATGCCGAGCAAACCGACATATCCAGCCGGCAAATGCTTTAGCAATCCGGCGAGCAGTATCGACCCCACGATCAAGACCAGCGAACCGGCATACTGCCCGGCGATCACGCGCCGCCGCTCGCTGCCGGCTTCCGCCAGGAACGCGAGCAGCACGAACAGGTTGTCGATGTTGGTGGCGGTGTAACCCGCGACGGCGAGCAGGGCAAGGCTGAACATGCAGGAAAGCGGGTCGGTACTCAGTGATAAAGGCTGTAATAAAGGCTGTAAGGCGAAGCGAGGTTCGTCGCGAGGCCCGGTCGGGAAGTTGGCGGCGCGTCGATGAGTTGCGGCCGGTTGACACGATGCCGGTGCGAACTGTTGCGGTCAAGTGGTCTTGCGGTCATGCGGTCGAGCGGTTACTGCGGCATACCCGTGCCGGGTAGGCGGTGAAAGGGTCCATCGTCAGAAGCGGCCGGCACGCAACGAGCGTTCAGCGAGATCGCATACGGCGCGCAGAGCGGGTGCAGGTCAAGTGAGTCGTAAGCTACAATTGCCGACGGCTTGAAAAACGGAACATCAATGAAGATTCGGATTCTCTCTATCGCCTGCGTCACGACCGCTGCTGCGCTGCTGGCGGCCTGTACGACCGTCTACAAGAACACGGACGCATGCGAGCAGTTGATGCGAAGCAAGCTGGCGGACACCTCGACGGATACGCTGAAAATCGGCCATGCGGGCGCAGGCATTTACGGCTCGCGGGTGGTGGTCGAGGGATCGATCGAGCATGTGGTGGCTTCGGCTTCGGCTTCGGCTTCGGCTTCGGCTTCGGCGGCAACAGCAACGGCGCCGTTGAGCGCGTCGGGCGCGCACGCGGCGTCGGCGGTGTCTGTTGGTGCATCAGGTGCATCAACTGCTTCGGCGACCGAAGCAGTCTCGCTCAAACCTGCCAAACCGCAGAAGATCGTCACGCCGGCCGCCGCCGAATGCACGTTCCACGGGCCAACGCTAAACGCATTCAACTGGCTCGCACCGGCCAATCTCGTGACCCCGCCCGCAAACGCGACCGAATAGCGCGTCAAGCTGCAACGCTCCGCGAGTTTCGACAAACATCTAGCTACGGCGAGCCTCAAGCTCCGGCGAGCTTCAAGCCAAAGGCAGGTCTCAAGCCAAAGGCAGGTCTCAAACCAAAGGCAGGTCTCAAGCCAAAGGCAAGCCTCAAGCGAAAGGCAAGCCTCAAACTACAACGCGCCGCAAGTCACGACAAACCTCACGCCATCGCCTCCTCGCGGTGGCGCTGCTTATCCCTCACCAGCCGCAGCACGCTTTCACCGAACGCCTGCGGCCGCCCGTCAAAGCATCGATCTACCGCCCGTGTGTCGATCAGCCGCTGCCGCAAGGCGGCGCGCTCGCCATGCGCGTCGATTAGCCGTACGGCGGCGGCAATGTAATCCTCCACGCTCTCCGCCGTAGTCCACGATGGCATACCCACGCGTTCGAACAGCACGCCGTCGATCCGCTCGAACACTTCCGGCCCGCGTTTGCAGACGCCGGGCAAACCCAGCGTGAGCGCGTCGACAATACCGTTGGTATTGCCGAACGGAAACGGGCTGAGAAAAAGGTCGGAGCGATTGACGCGGGCCAGGTAGTCCGCGTAATCGTGAAAGCCGTGGACGACCGCGCGCGGCAGCGCCTCGCGGATCACTTCGCGCATACGCTCGAGCGGCAAACCGGCGGGCACGCCGCTCATGAAGTGAAACTCGACTGGCGTCGCGGCGCGCGCGCCGATCTCGCGGCACGCTTCGAGAAAGCCGGGATTGAGCTTCATGGCGCTGGCCGTAATGACGACCTCCAGCGTTTCGCGCGAGGGCGGCATCTCGGCGACGATGTCCGGCAGCGCTACCGACGGCCGGTACGGCTGCCCGTCTTTCGGCAGTTTCAGCAGACGCTCACTGAAGCAGGCGGGATCGCCGACATAATCTTCCTCGACGCTGACATAGTCGATCTTGTCGGAATGAGTCGTGGCCGGGTGGCCGAGCCCGGCGATCTGCAGCGGCGCGATGCGCAGGTTCGACATGAACACGGTCAGCGCGAACATGCCGACACTCGGCATATAGAGCACGTCGGGCTGTTGCGCCTCGGCAAAGTCGCGAATCGTTTTCAGACATTCGCCAAGATATTCGGGCTCTTCCAGTTCGATGAAACGGTCGAACACCGCGCGCCCAATGTCGTCGATGGCATAGCCGAAGCTGAAGGCCACCACCTCGAACTGCTCGCGCGCGGCTTCGAGCGTGCGCGAGTGCGTGCGATAGATCGAATGGGCGCCGCCGAACCACTCGAGTACGACGACCATGAGCGGCTTTTTGCCGCGTTGTTTGCGGTTTTTCGCTCGGGCCAGCTGCGACGCGGGAAGGTCGGTCAGTCCCAATTGAGCCAGCTTGCGGCGCACCAGTGCGTTGATGTCGCGTTTGATCTCATGGCGCCGCGGCGTGTCCGCGTAGCTGCAGAACATATACGCGTTATGCAGCAGGGCGGTGGGCAGGTCGTCGAGGTCGTCGATCTGCTGCAGTTTGCCGGGCAGCCATTCCATCAGCGCCTCGCGTTTGATATGCGCGCTCGCCGAGCCCTTGAAGACCGGCGCAAGCAACACGAGGGCGAGACAGGCGGCGAGGGATTTGTTGTACGCCCACAGCGCGGCGAAGTCGAGTTCGAATTCGGATTCCGTTGAATAGAGCACGCAAAGTTTCTCGGCGAAGCTGTCGCCGGGCAGAAACTGGGCGTTATCCGGACCACGCGGATTCAGGTTACGGGCCACGTGGTCCGCGTTGCCGAATGGGGTGGAGGAGAAGACCAGTCCGACCCATTCGTGCAATGTCAGCAGCAGCCTGAAGCACTCGTGCGGAAGCTTGAGCGCCGGGTCGGCGAACAGGGTTGAAGCCGCGCTCGCGAGGCGTGTGCAGAAGCGCTGGCGTTGCTCGTCAGGCGGCAGATCGGCGATGCCCGAGGCAAGAAAGCTGCCGTCCAGCTTGCCGCGCTTCTGCTGAAGGAGCGCTAGCGCGGCAATGAACTGGATCGCAGCCTTGACGTGCTGTTGCGTATAAACGAGCTGCTCGAAGTGATCGAGCGAAAAAGTGGGTTCTTCCATCTGCCGACAATTCAAGAATTTGCATGACTAACTAATTGGAAGCGAGTTAGCCGGATGCGAGAATTATCGCAGCCAATGGATATCAAATCTGTCCGGTCGACGAATTTGGGAATTTTCTGCGCCGAAAGAAGCCGCCTGTTCGGAAGCTCAGAACGCATAATAAGGACCCGGGCCCGCTGACGTCTCGCGCGAGGCGATCGCCGTAAAGACGCGTCGCCCGAAGAAGAACGGCAGGCCCCAGCCGAAGCCGCTGCTGGCCACGCCGGCGAGGTTATTGAACGCGTTATTCGCCGACGCGAACAGCGCGCTCGAATTGCCGATCGCAAACGACACCGTGCTCGACGCGCCATCCGTACCCGTGATCGCGGCGCTCGCGGCCTGTACCGAAGACGGGCAGTACCAGAAACCGCACTGCGGCAACTGCGTATTGCGGAAGAAGAGCCCATTCGAGCCCCTATCGAGATAGCTTTGCGAAAAAGTCTGACCGCCGCTCGTGGTGACGACGTAGCCCGTCACGCTGTTCGCCTTGAGGACGCTGGCGCCGCCGAGCACGTTATTCGCCTGCGTGCCGATGCCGAAGATCATCGAACCCGATACGCTGGCCGCGCCGGCGTCGGCGATAGCCGGCAGGTCGATCACCACGCCGTTGTTGTCGAGCGCGAAGCGGCTGACCGGATTGGTCACCTGCTGCGCGAGCGCCTGAGTACTCGGCTGGCACGCATTGCCCGCATTGCCCGCATTGCCCGTACCGCCAGTATTGCAGCTGTAGTACCAGCGCGGCAGCGCTGCATTCACACAGCCGCTGCCGCAGTCGGCCGCGAACAGGCCGACGCCGAGAATGCCGTTCGAGCGCAGGCCCGCCACCGTCTGCATGGCCCGGCCGGAGCCGGCGCAGTCGGCGGGGACGGTGGGCACTGCCGGGTCGGCGATCGTCTGGATCGGGATCGACGCGGCCAGCTGGCCGGCCATCCGCACGTCCGCGCTGCGCACCGCCCCCCACGTGTAACCGCCGCCGAACACCGCGCACTCGCCCGCGATCCCGGCGCCCGATGCGATTGCCGCGAGCGGCAGGCTCGCCGGCAGCGCGGACGCGAGAATCCGCAAGCCGTGCGAGCCGGTGTCGACCTGAACATTGTCGATCGTCGCGCAGTTGCTGGTGCCGGGCTGGCAGACGGTGACGCTCGTCGTCAACAAATTGCGCGTCAGACCTGGCGCGCTCGTGACCATGATCGGCTGGACGTTCGGCGTATTCGACTGCGGCACGGAGCCGCTCGTGCCGGAACTCGACGTGGCGGGCGGCGCGGCGGCCGACGGCGCACTGGCGGCACTCGGGCCGCTGGCCGGAGCGGCGGCGCCGGTCGGGGAAGTCGTGGCCGGCGTGCTGCCGCCACCGCCGCCGCACCCCGAGAAGGCGGCGCAGACGAGGAGCAGGGCGTATAGGCGAAGGGCGGGTTTCATGGCGTCGGGAGCATGGGTGGAAGCGGAGTCCTGATGCGGTTGCGTCACTGGAAATCGTCGGCGGTGACGCCGGGCGGCAGCGCGGCGGGCAGCCATGCGCGTCCCACGTAGCCGCGCATCGGTCCGCCGGATTCCACGACCACGTCCGGCCGTGCCACGCGCGAGACGTGCAGATTGGCGTCCGCGGGCGCCGCTTGCGCGCCCGCGCGATACGAGTCGGCGTACTTTCCGAGCAGTGCGCGCAGGTCGGGCATGGTTGGGCCCTGCCACGCGTAGGCGATGATCTGGCCGGTGTTCGTGGCGTATTCGTTGATGGTCGTGTTGCCCGCGTCGGTCAGCGTGCGCATGCGTAGTGCGCCATTCAACAAGGGGCGCGGCGCGCTCGCGTTCGAATCCGCTTGAGCCGGCATGGCGCCGCCCAATTGGGCGCGTGCGTCGGCGCTGAGGTACGACATGACAGCCGCCAGTGCGCAAACGGCGAGGCTGGGTGTGAAAGTGGGCAATGGCATGACGATCGGTCTCCTGGTCGGCGCTCTCGAAGGCTTTTTGAGATGTCCATTTCAAGATATCACCGGGGTTTTGTGACCGTTACCAGAAGCGCTACTCGACGATTTTTGAGGTCTCAAAATTGATCGTGCGACGGTCTCGGAAAAGGCCGTCGAATCAATGTTCTGACGAGTAAGTAGGGTGTATCTGACAGGCGCTTGGGAAATGTGGGCGATTGTTAAATCCGCCGCGCTGCGAGCCGCTTTCCTGTGCGAAAACCACGCTCTCGCAAGCAGTGAAAACTCACCGGGCGAGCAGGTGGCGTATTCTCTACGCGCGTCGATCCAGGGCGGTTTCACGCGCGGCGCGCGCTGCTCAATTCACAGGCAAACCCGGCTTTTTGCACACAGTCCGCCGGGATCGGTAAAATGTCGGGTTGATCCACGGAAACTTGCCGTGGCGTAGCGGAAGGATTCCCCGAACATGACTGATCTTCGTCTTACCAAGCGGTTTGCAGTAATGCTGATGGCAGGCGGTCTGGTCGCCGGCTGCAGTACTTCGTCGCCGACCAAAATCGACTACAAGAGCGACTCGAAATCGAAGCAGGTGTCACTTGCCGTACCGCCGAACATGATTGATGAGACGGCCGATCAGCGTTCGTTGCCCCCGCAGGGCGGCGAAACCTCGTTGTCCACGCTCAAGCAGGTCCAGGCCCAGGCGCCGTCGGCCAATTCCGTCGTGGTGGTGCCGCCCGTCGCCGGCATGCATATCCAGCGCGACGGCACGGAAAGCTGGCTCGTCATCGACAACAAGGCGCCCGAGCAGGCATGGGCGCAAATCCGCCGCTTCTGGCAGGAGCAGGGTTTCCTGCTGGTGGTCGACCAGCGCGACAAGGGCGTGATGGAAACCGACTGGAACGAAACCCACGCGCAGATCAACGACGGCCTGATTCGCAACACGCTGTCCAAGGCCATGGGCAACAGCTATGTGACTTCGGAGCGCAACAAGTACCGCACGCGTCTCGAAGCGGCGCCCAACGGCGGCACTTACGTGTTCATCAGCCAGAAAGGCATGCGTGAGGCGCTCACCGGCACGAATAACGATTCGAGCACCTGGGTGCCGAAGCCGAACGATCCGGGCCTCGAACAGGAGTATCTGAAGCGCCTTCAGGCAGCGCTCGCGCTGGCCGATTCGCGCACGAAGTCGGGCGGCACGCAAAGCGCCGACCTGTCGCCGGCCGGTGCGCAAACCGCGCCTAACGCGGCCACGGCGGGTGCGAAGTCGGCGGCTGCGGCCACGGCGGCGCAAAACGTTGCGCTGTCCGCGCAGCAGCCTTTGCCGGATGCGGATTCGGCGAACAATACCTCGGCGCAGTTGTCCTCCACGGAACTCACGCTCGGCGAGCCGTATGACCGCGCCTGGTTGCGCGTGGGCCTCGCGCTCGACCGCAGCAACTTCACGGTCGACGACCGCGATCTGACTCGTGGCCTGTATTTCGTGCGCTACGTCGATCCGAAGGATATGACGTCGGCCGAACAGGGCTTCTGGAGCCAGGTGTTCCACGGCAAGAAGGAAAAAGTCGCCAAGCAGTATCTCGTGAACGTGCGCGCGGTGACGCCTAACCAGACGCGCGTGGCCGTCGTCGACGACAAGGGCTCGATCGATGAAAGCCCGCAAGCCAAGCAGATCATGAGTTTGATGGCCGACCAGTTGCACTAAGACTCGGCAAGTTGGAACGCTGTATGAAACCCGCCCGGGGTCGACCCGGGCGGGTTTTTTTACGGCCGGATATTACGCAACCCGCGCGCAACCCGCGGCTCGACAGCGATCGCCCAACGCGCGCATGTGTTTTGCTTTGCTTCCAGGATACCGGTACGAACCGGAATTCAATGGGAGTTGGCCATGTTCGACGTGATGCCTTACTGGATGTGGGCGGCGAGCTTGCTCGTCCTGGCGCTCGTGTGCGGCGCAGCCTTGGGCCCGAGGGAGTCGCAGCGGCCAACCGGCCCGCGAGTCCGCCAGACGGCAGCGCGGCGTTCGAAGTGGCGGATCCTTTGAACCGCCCTGAATCGCGTCCCGCCGCCTGCGGCGGGGATGATGCGGTGGCACCTCGTGCGGCCGCATGTAACGTGACGTTACGCCGGTGACGTAACTTTCCAAACCTTCTTTCCGCCGCGCCCTGTCGACTCTCCGTCGCGAATAAATTCAATAAGAATCAACCGTTTGCGGTGACTGGCTGCAGTCGCTTGGCAAGCTGGCACACAAGCTGCTTTTAACAGGGCGTGAAACCGGATTGGCTTGCCCCACATGGGTTTGCGGCGAGTCGTCCAGCGAACGAATAAATCAAGGAATTCTGACCATTCCAGCATCGGCCGACGAACCGATGCCTAGCCCGATGATGGCCTGCGCGATGACGCGCGGCCTCGGTGGCCCCGTCGCCTATCCTCGTAGGGCGACGGTTTCGCCCGCACTCCTGTGGAGTGCGGGCTATTTTTTTGCGCTTGGGAGTCGCCGCGGCGGCGGGATGGCGGGACTGCGAGAAGAATGCGTGGGTCGGCGACGCCGGGGAGCGTCGCGCGCAACGAAGCGGATGTCAGGTGTCGGCGCGGCGCGTTCCGATCCACGGCAGACGCTTGATAACGCCCGTGGCCAGCGCGGTGCCGACCAGGATCACGCCGCAACCTTCGAGCATGCCGGGCGACACGCTTTCGCCGAGAAACAGCGCGCCCCACAGAATGCCGAAGATCGGAATCACGAAGGTCACCGTAATCGCGCGCGCCGGTCCGACCACCGCGATCAGATGGAAGAACAACATATACGCCACGCCCGTACACGCGACGCCGAGCGCGATCACCGCACCCCACGCGTGGAGCGAGACCGGCGCCGCCGGCCAGTAGATCACGGCGAGCGGCAGCAGCACGATCGTGGCGCCGGTCATGGTGCCGGTCGCGACGGTGAGCGCGTCGACGCCGGTCAGGTGGCGCTTCGTGTAGTTGGCTGCGACGCCGTACAGCAGCGTGGCGCCGAGTGCCGCGGCGGCCGCGAGCGCGGTGCTGAGCGGGGTCGCGGCCGTACCGTTCGGCGCGGCGATCTGGTCCCACACCAGCATCAATACGCCGAGAAAGCCGATCACCAACCCGAGCGTGCGCAGCGCGCTCAGCCGGTCACGCAGCCAGAGAAAGCCGACCAGCGCGCCCCAGAGCGGCGTGCTCGCATTGATCACGGAGGTGACTCCCGCCGACAGCGTCAACTCGGCGTAGGCGAACAGGCAGAAGGGCGCCGCCGAATTCAGGATGCCGACCACCAGCAGCGGGAAGGCGCGCGTGCGCAGGATGGTCGCGGATTGGCGTAGCGGGCGTCGCGCGATCAGCACGACGGCGAGAAACGCCGCGCCGATGCCGACGCGCAGCGCCATCAACGGTGCGACGCCGAAGTCGGTGACGCCGACACGGATAAACAGGAACGACGCGCCCCACAGGGCGGCGAGGATCAGCAGTTGCAGCAGGTTCTTGGCATTCATCTGGATGGCGCCTCGCGCGGTTGAGTCGAGACGCCCGCGCATCGTAGCAGCGCAATCGTGCGAAACGTTTCAGGCTGGAATGAAACGGCAAGATCCGGGAGATAAAAGGCGTCTGATAGTCGTGATCGTAAGTGTAGCGGCGGCGTGCGCAAAACGAGCAATTCTCACGCTGATGTGAGAAAAATTGCGATCAGGACGGTGTGATGGAAGGGAGGGGCTGAGGCAGGATATGGTGTCTGCTTGAGCGTCGTGAATTATTTTGCGGTCGATGGCTCGCTGGCCGGGGTGGTGTGCATGCGGCGCAAGCGCGGGTCGGGCGCGCCGGGTCAGCTGCTTGAGCCGACCAGACGCGACCCGGCGCGACTTGGCGAAACCTGTCTCAGTGCGTAGTCTTCCGAGCGCGTCGTGCCCACCGTAAGCAACGCCCTCAGTACAGAATTCCCTCGGTACGAGCGCCACGCCTTCGGTACGGAATCCCGCCGGTACGAGAGCCACGCTCTCGGTACGGAATTTCGCCGGTACGAGAGCGCCACGCCCTCGGTACGGAATCCCGCCGGTACGAGAGCGCCACGCCCTCGGTACGGAATCCCGCCGGTACACACGCCACACTCTCGGCACGGAATTTCGCCGGTACAAGCGCCACGCCCTCGGTACGCAATCCCGCCGGAACGAGCGCCACCCCCTCAGTGCGGAATCATCCACTGCAGGAAATTCTGCTGCAGCCAGACCAGCACGCCGAGCAGCACCGTCAACAGAATCGAATGCTTGAACGTCTTGGCGAACACCACGCCTTCCTTGCCTTTAAGCTCGGTGGTGGCCACGCCGGTCGAGATGTTTTGCGGCGAGATCATCTTGCCCATCACGCCGCCCGACGAATTCGTCGCTGCCATCAGGATCGGGTTGAGATTCAACTGGTTGGCCGCCACCACCTGCAGATTACCGAACAGGGCGTTGCCCGACGTATCGCTGCCGGACAGGAACACGGCGACCCAGCCAAGGAACGCCGACACCAGCGGAAAGAACGGTCCGACCGAGGCGACGCCCAGCCCGAGCGTGTAGGTCAGCCCCGAGTAGTTCATCAGATACGCGAGACCGACGATGGTCGCTACTGTCAGGATGGCGATGCGCGTCTGCACCCACGTGTCGGCGATGGCCGCGCCAAACTCGCGCGCGCTCAGGCCGACCACGAAAGTGGTGATGAGCGCGGCAACGAGAATCGCGGTGCCGGTCGCGAGCGGCTGGAAGTCCCATACCGCGCCGTACGGCGTGTTGTACAGCGTGATGAAAACGGCCTTGTCGAGCCCCGGCCACGGCACCTTGACGTCGCCGATCAGGAAGATCTTCGCCACCGTCCAGACGATCACCACGACCGACACGATGATCCACGGATACCAGCCCTGGCCGCCGCCGATCTTGCCGCGCACCTCGCCGACACGGTCGATGTTGACCGCGAATTTCGGATCAACCGCGGGCCGCCAGACGCGCAGGAAGGCGATCGTCAGAATGAGCGAGACCATCGACGACAACACGTCGGTCAGGCTGTAGTTCACGTAGTTCGAGGCGACGAACTGCGTCAGCGCGAAGCTCGCGCCCGATACCAGCAGCACCGGCCACACTTTCAGCATGTTGCGAAAGCCCGCATAGACGCTGATCACATAGAAGGGCAGCAGAAAGGCGAAGAACGGCAACTGGCGGCCGACCATCTTGGCGAGCGAATCGGCCGGCAGGTGCGTGACCGCGCCGAGCACGGTGATCGGCACGCCTAGCGCGCCGAAGGCGACCGGTGCGGTATTGAAGATCAGCGTGAAGGTGAGCGCTTCCAGCGTGGGAAAGCCGAGCAGAATCAGCAACGAACTGGTGATGGCGACCGGCGTGCCGAAACCGGAAATCCCTTCGAGCAGCGCGCCGAACGAAAACCCGATCACCACCAGCACCACGCGCCGGTCGTTCGGCAGATTGTCGATCATCCACATGCGAAAGGCCGCGAAGCGCCCTGAGCGCTGCGAGATGTTGTACAGCAGGATCGCCGCGAACACGATCCACATGACCGGCCAGCATGCGAACACGGCACCGGCCACGACCGAATCGACCGCCAGTCCCACCGGAAACTGCCAGACAAAGATCGCCACGATCAAGCCGACGATCAGGCCCGCGAGCGACGCCTGCCATGCCGGCCGCCGCGCCCAGCCGAGCAGGAGCAGCACGACGATGATCGGTAAGGCCGCGACCAGAAACGATGGCAATAGCGAATTGCCGACAGGGGTGAGTAGTTGATGGAACATCGCGTCTCCTTCGTTGTTGTTCGAACTCGACGCGGCACTTATTTTTATCGGACGCGTCGCTCTGGCAGGACGGATGGGCGTCGGCGGCACGTGCGGGCCGGGCCGGATCGCTTATTTAAACAGGTACTGTGTGGGGCTTTCCCAAGCATAGAACCCAGTCGGGCGGCGTCAAGAAGAAACTGCGGGCGAAGCGGACGAGGGCCGGGAACCCGCGTTGCGCTCGCCTGAGGCAGCATGCGCGAAGCGCGGCGGGGCCGCGTGCTGCAGGGGCCGTCGTGCAGTTCATGGCAAAGACCATCAATGAGTCGAAACGCGCCGGCACGTGTCAGTGCCCGTGGCCATGGCCGTGCCCGCCGCCTCCACCGTGGCCACCCCAGTAGCCACCAAAACCGAAGCCGATCGAAACCGAGGGACCATACCAGCCTGGATAGCCGTAATAAGCCGGATAGACCGGCGGCGGATAGTAGACCGGATAGGCAGGCGCGGGCGCCACATACACGGGCGGGGCAGCAACCGCGTAGGTGGGAGGCAGGCTCTGCTGACCACCCTGAGCTTGCGCCTGTTGCTGCTGCGCTGCGTATGAAGCGTCCTGGCCCATCGGCACAGTCTGCTGCGTACCCGCTGCGGGCACGGCGCCGTAATACGGGTAATAGCCGGCCGGATAATAGCCGTATGGGTAATAGCAACCGGACAGCGTAAGGGCGCAGGCCATGCCGCCAAGCGCCATGCCGGTGTATGAGAGTCGAGGAAAGGAGGAACGGGAAAAGCGCAGCGGCAACCGCTGGCCGATCGCACACACCGAATTGATGAAGCGGGACTTCATGACGCGCTCCTGGTTGAATCGAACGCCGCCATTGGGGGCGTCACGGTCCCAGCTTACGCTGCTGCGACGCCGACCGGATTGCAAAACGGTAACGGCTTATTTCACCTCATTGCAGCGCCATTCGCGACCTGCATGAACCCGAGCATAAAACGCATGTCGCGCGCGTTGCGCTCATGAGCGACGTGTCCAGCTCGCCGAGGGTCGAGCTTCGCTCGCCCCTCGTGCGTGTCATGTGATGGATCGCGCTACGACCTGCCGTCCGCTTACTTCCCGACCTGATTGCCGATAATGCCACCCGCCGCTGCGCCACCGATCGTAGACAGCGCATTGCCGCCGATCGCCGCGCCCGCGGCGCCGCCCAAGCCCGCGCCGATAGCCGTATCGCGGCCTTGCCGGCTCATGCCTTCACACGCGGAAAGACTCACCACGACTGCCACGATGGCCGCGAGCGTGCCGATTTGACGAATCGATTTCATGATGCTGACTCCGGTAGTTGTAGTTGGAACGTCACCTTCCTTGCATTTGATGTTATCGCCGCAGCCCGTATCCAGATGTTTGCGCTTGTCAACGAACTGTCGGTTTCGTAATCAAATGTTTCCCTGCCTTTAGCATGCGACGTGCCCGGAAGCCGTAAACGGAAAAGCCCGCCAGTGGCGGGCTTCGGTGCTGCAATGCAAAGATTGGCGGATCGAGTGGCGGCTTGGACTGCACCGCGAAAACACGCGACCCGCGTGCAAACCTTACTGCCGCTGATAAATCTCAGCGCCTTTTTTCATGAACTCGATCGACTTCACTTCCATGCCTTTCTTCAACGCTTCGTCGTCGGTGACGCCCTGTTGCGCGGCGAACTCGCGGACGTCCTGCGTGATTTTCATCGAGCAGAAGTGCGGGCCGCACATCGAGCAGAAATGCGCGACCTTGGCCGAATCCTTCGGCAGCGTTTCGTCGTGGAATTCGCGCGCCTTGTCCGGATCGAGGCCGAGGTTGAACTGGTCCTCCCAACGGAATTCGAAGCGCGCCTTGGAGAGCGCGTTGTCACGCACCTGCGCGCCCGGGTGGCCCTTCGCCAGATCGGCGGCATGCGCGGCGAGCTTGTAGGTGATGATGCCGGTCTTGACGTCGTCCTTGTTCGGCAAGCCCAGGTGTTCCTTCGGCGTCACGTAGCAGAGCATGGCCGTGCCGAACCAGCCGATCATCGCAGCGCCAATGCCCGAGGTGATGTGGTCGTAACCCGGCGCGATGTCGGTGGTCAGCGGTCCGAGCGTGTAGAACGGCGCTTCGTCGCACCATTCCAGTTGCAGGTCCATGTTCTCCTTGATGAGTTGCATCGGCACATGGCCGGGGCCTTCGATCATGGTCTGCACGTCGTGCTTCCACGCGATCTGCGTGAGTTCGCCGAGCGTCTTCAATTCGCCGAGCTGCGCTTCGTCGTTGGCGTCGTAGATCGAGCCGGGACGCAGGCCGTCGCCGAGCGAGAAGGCCACGTCATACGCCTTCATGATTTCGCAGATGTCTTCGAAATGCTCGTACAGGAAGCTTTCCTTGTGGTGAGCGAGACACCACTTGGCCATGATCGAGCCGCCGCGCGAGACGATGCCGGTCATGCGCTTGGCCGTGAGCGGCACGTATTGCAGACGCACGCCCGCGTGAATCGTGAAGTAGTCGACGCCCTGCTCAGCCTGCTCGATGAGCGTGTCGCGGAAGATTTCCCACGTCAGGTCTTCGGCCTTGCCGTTGACCTTTTCCAGCGCCTGGTAGATCGGCACCGTGCCGATCGGCACCGGCGAATTGCGGATGATCCACTCGCGCGTTTCGTGAATGTGCTTGCCGGTGGACAGATCCATCACCGTGTCGCCGCCCCAGCGGATCGCCCACGTCATCTTGTCGACTTCCTCGCCGATCGAGGACGTCACCGCCGAGTTGCCGATGTTGGCATTCACCTTCACGAGGAAGTTGCGGCCGATGATCATCGGCTCGCTTTCCGGGTGATTGATGTTGTTCGGGATGATCGCGCGGCCGCGCGCCACTTCTTCGCGCACGAATTCCGGCGTGATTTCGGTGAGGCCATTCGGACCGAACGCGCTCGCGCCGAACGCCTGCCCAGGATGCTGGCGGCCCATCATCGCGGCGAGCTTTTCGCCGTTTGGGCCGCTCGTCTTAAGGCTTTCCAGATACTCGGCGCGGCGCTGGTTCTCACGAATCGCGATGTACTCCATTTCCGGCGTGATGATGCCTTTTTTCGCGTAGTGCATTTGCGAGACGTTCTTGCCGGCGATCGCGCGGCGCGGCGTGCGGTGCAGGCCCTGGAAGCGCAATTCGGCGGTCGCCGTGTCGGCGGCGCGCTCGCGGCTGAAGTCGCTCGACAGGCCCGTCAGCGCTTCGGTGTCGCCGCGCTCTTCGATCCATGCCTGACGCAGTGCCGGCAGACCGACGCGGATATCGATTTTGGCTTCCGGGTCCGAGTACGGGCCCGACGTGTCGTAGACATAGACCGGCGGATTCTTTTCGCCGCCGAAACTGTCGGGCGTGTCGGCCTGCGAGATTTCGCGCATCGGCACGCGGATATCGGCACGCGAGCCGGTCACGTAGACCTTGCGGGAATTCGGCAGCGGCGCGACGGCGGCTTCATCGACGTGAGCGTCGGCGGAAAGGAACTTCGGGTTGGCGTTCATGCAGTATCTCCTGAGCAAAGCTATGTGGGGCGGCTAAGCAGGAGACGAGACGGAAGTTGTCGGAAATCGCGAGAGATGAGGCCTTGGAGCTGGAGTGCGAATTCCGCACGCTTCCCTGCGCTGGCATTATCCAGATCAGGTTCAAAGGGTATTTCTCACCCGCGCAGCACGGACCTCCAACCTCCGTGCAACGCAGGACCCCCGCGTTAGCAGCGCACACGATACACCGGCCGCCCGCTGCTTGGCAACCCGTCTTCGAACATCGGATGGCGGATATCGCAGCGGCAAGCCACGCGGCATTGCCGTATTCAGGGGGCTGTCATGAAGCGGCGCAACACGCGTTGCTACGCCATTGCGCTGGCTTACAGCGTGAAATTGTCGGCGGCTTCGGGCTGAAAGAGGATCTTTTCGAGCTTCAGCACTTTCTCCGTGCCGCTCGGCGGCGTGAAGCGGATGCGCTCGCCGCGTTTGGCGCCGAGCAAGGCGAGGCCGGCGGGGGAGAACACGTTCAGGCGGCCATGCGCGAAGTCCGCGTTCGGCGGATAGACCACGGTCCAGGTCATGTGCTCGCCGCTGGTTTCGTCGACCAGCGTGGCTTGCGAATTCATCGTAACGATATTGGCCGGAATCTCGTGCGAGTCGACGATCACGGCGCGCTCCAGGACGTCGTCGAGCATGTCTTGCAAACGCGCGTCGGCGCCGGGCGCGGCTGCGTGCTTCTCGAGACGGGTGACGTCGAGTTCGGTGAGGTAACAGGTTTTCGTCTTTTTCACGATGGGTACTCCAATTCGATCTGCATGTAGGGGAACAGCGTGCGGATGAGATCGGCCCGGAGCCCGACAACGCGGCTCAGGCAATGGAGCGAGCAGCGTTAAATCGGGCGCCGGGCGGCGTGGAGCGGGAGCGTTCGGGACGGCTCGCCGGCGCGACGCGGCATGAATTCCGCGCGCGCGCAGCCGGTTGCGCGGCGAGGGCGCAAGCGGAAGTGGGCACGGGAAGTCGGAAAGCGCATCGAGGTGGCCGGTGGGTAGCGAAAGAGGGGGAAGCGGGCGCCACGATACGTTTGCACGGCGCGCGATCGAAAGCTGAATGTTAGCACGGGGCTACTATTCACCGACTGTAGCACAAGGGCGTGACGTGTCTCTCGGCTCGCCGCCAACGACCGTCGTTCGCCGTGCGCCGCGGGCCGACAGCCGCTGGCAAAGCGCGCGGGCCGTATTCAAGCCCGTCCGCCGCCTGCCCGAAAGTTACGGAGGCCGAATCATCGCCGACCTCGCTTGAGCATGCACTCAACCAGGCGGCGGGAGGATCGACCACTCAAGCATCCTCAGCAACGCACGGCGGCTCATACCGAAACACAGATCGCTCTGCCTTGTGCATTTAGCGCCTTTTGCGGCGTCGAGGTGGCAAATACGGAGGGAAACGCCCACGGCGTTTTTGTTGCAAGTACGCCAAAAAGTTACGATTCTTTCAGGCGATGCGGTGGGCGCTTACTGCATAATGCCGTGCGCGCCCACCATTTGGCGCGTGTTCGCCGTGGCCCGATTTCTTCGGCCGCCGCGGCGTTGTGGCTCATTGGCCATCTATCGTCCTTCCGCTCCACCAACATGTCCGCCAGCCTCGCCCGTCAGACCGTATCGCCGATGCGGTGTCCGCCATCCCGCCTCAGGGGCTCCAGCGGGGGCGCCGCACCTCGAGCGGCATGGGCGGGTTGAACGCATGTCGCTGCAACTCCCAAGCCGTTTTCCGCGTGGTTTTTCGCTCCGTTTGCCGCAGTCCCGCAATGGCCAGCTCGCGCTCGCGCTCGCCGTCGTCTATGTCGTGTGGGGCTCGACCTATCTTGCCGTGCACGTCGCGCTGGGTTCGTTTCCTCCATTGCTTCTCTCGGGGCTGCGCAATCTGTTCGCCGGTGTAGGCCTCTTTATTTTTGCGGCGCGCCGCAATCCGGTCTGGCCGGGCGCCGCCGAAATCCGTAATGCCGGGCTGGTGGGCACCATGCTGGTCGGTTTGTCGAGCGGCATGCTCGCCTACGGGATGCGCACCGTCGGCACCGGCACCGCGGCGGTGATGGTCGCCACCGTGCCGCTGTTCGCGACGGTGATCGCGGCCGTGGCGGGGCGCAAGATTGGCCGGGGCGAGTGGTTCGCTGTCGGCCTCGGTCTGGTCGGCATCGCGATTCTCAGCCATGGCGATAGTGCGCCGGGCTCTGCGGGCGGCAGCCTGGCGATTCTGTGCGGTGCGCTTTTCTGGGCGGGCGGCGCGCATCTGGCCGGGCGTCTGAAACTGCCCTCGGACCTGTTTCTCTCGACGTCGCTGCAAATCGGTCTGGGCGGCGCGATGTCCACGCTGGTCGCGTGGGTCTCCGGCGAGCGGATGCTCGAGGTGCATGTTATGCCGGTGCTGGCGTTCATCTACCTGATGCTGATCGGCACGATGGCCGCCTACGTCGCATATGGTTTTCTGATCCGGCATACCAGCCCGATCATCGCCAGCAGTTGCATGTACGTGAACCCGGTGGTGGCCGTGGCGCTGGGTGCGCTGCTGCTCGGCGAGCCGGTCACCCGCTCCACGGTGATCGCGACGGTCGTGATTCTGGCGAGCGTGGGACTGTCGTTCTGGTTCGACTACCGGAAGAAGGGGCTCGCCTGAGCCTGGAGCGGGCTTGCGTTGGGGTTGCCCCTTGTGAGTCTCATTGTGCCGGGGCGGCGGCCCGCTATTAGAGCGCCGCGGCCACTTCCGCGCCTTCGCGAATCGCGCGTTTCGCGTCCAGTTCAGTGGCGACTTTCGCCCCGCCGATCACGTGATAACGCGGGCCGCCGGCCTGATTCGCTTCACCCGCTGCCTGCGGGTGCAGATCGCGCAGCGATTCCTGCCCCGCGCACACCACGATCGTATCCACGTCGAGCCATTCCTCGACGCCTTCATGCGCGATCTTCAGCCCGCGCGCCGCGATTTCCAGATATGACACGCCACCGAGCATTGTCACGCCGTTCCTCGCCAGCGTCGCGCGATGCACCCAGCCGGAAGTCTTGCCAAGCCCCATGCCGAGCTTGCCGGCCTTGCGCTGCAACAGCCAGATTTGCCGCGGCGGCCGCGCCGGCGCGGGCGGTTTCAGCCCGCCGCGTTCCCGCACGGCCAGATCGACGCCCCATTCGTCGAGCCATGCGTCGCGCGGCATTGGCAGAGGCTCGCCCGCGCGATGCAGCAAAAACTCGCTGACGTCGAAGCCGATGCCGCCCGCACCGATCACCGCGACGCGCTGGCCGACCGGCGCACCACGCAGCACGTCCACATACGACAGCACGTTGGCCGCGTCGATACCGGCAATCGCCGGCCGGCGCGGCACGATGCCAGTGGCGACGATCACGTCGTCGTAAGCGCCCGAGGCCAGCAGGGCGGGGTCGACGCGTGTGTCGAGCCGCACGTCGACGCGGTGGCGTTGCAACTGGCTCTGAAAATAGCGGATCGTTTCGCTGAACTCCTCCTTGCCGGGCACGCGCATCGCCAGATTGAACTGGCCGCCGATCGTTGCGCTCGCATCGAACAGCGTCACACGATGCCCGCGCGCCGCGGCGACGGTCGCCGCCGACAACCCCGCCGGACCCGCGCCGACCACGGCCACCGAGCGCGCGGCCTGCGCCCCGGCGACGGGCCGGTAGATCAATTCGGTCTCGCGTCCCGCGCGCGGATTGACGAGGCACGTGGCGCGCTGGTTCTTGAACGTGTGATCGAGGCAGGCCTGATTGCAGGCGATACAGGTGTTGATTTCGTGCGCGCGTCCCTCGGCGGTCTTCACCACGAACTCGGGATCGGCCAATAGCGGCCGGGCCATGGAAACCAGATCGCCCGCTCCCTGCGCGAGCAGTTCTTCGGCGACCTCGGGCGTATTGATGCGGTTGGACACGATCACCGGCACCTTGACGGCGGCCTTCAATCGCGCGCTCAGCGCGGCGAACGCGGCGCGTGGCACCGAGGTCACGATGGTCGGCACACGCGCCTCGTGCCAGCCGATGCCGGTGTTGAACATGGTGACGCCGGCGGCTTCGAGCGCCTGCGCGGCCTGCACGGTTTCGTCCCACGTGTTGCCGCCTTCCACCAGATCGATCAGCGAGATCCGGTACACGACGATAAAGCGTTCGCCGCATACCGCGCGCACCGCCTCGACGATCTCGCGCGCGAGCCGCATGCGGTTTTCGATGCTGCCGCCGTACGCGTCCGTGCGCTGATTGGTGCGCGGGCATAGGAACTGATTGAGCAGATAGCCTTCGCTGCCCATGATCTCGACGCCGTCGTAGCCCGCGCGTTGAGCGAGGCGTGCGCAGCGCGCGTAGTCGCGCACGGTCTTCGCAATGCCGGCGATGCTAAGCGCACGCGGCTTGAACTTCGAGATCGGCGACTTGATCGCCGATGCGGAGACGACGAACGGTTGATAGCCATAGCGGCCCGCGTGCAGGATCTGCAGCGCGATCTTGCCGTCTTCGGCATGCACGGCCTCGGTCAATTTCCGGTGATTGCGCAGATCGAATACGGAATTCAACGTGCCGCCGAACGGCAACAGCCAACCTTCGCGATTCGGCGAGATCCCGCCCGTGACGATCAAACCGACGCCGCCTTTCGCGCGCTCGCGGAAATACGCGGCCAGCTTCGGGTAATTCCAGAAGCGGTCTTCCATGCCCGTGTGCATCGAACCCATCACCACGCGGTTGCGCAAACGAGTGAAGCCCAGATCGAGTTCGGCGAGTAAGTGTTGGTAAGACATGCGGAGGACCGTGTAAGTATTGGATGCGCACGAACAATACACCGCGTCGCGTGCCAACCCGCCGAGGAAAAATTCTAAACCTCGCAAGTCGTTGCTCCGTAAGACATTCTTCAGCCGCCACCGGCCATGCCAAACCCCGCGGCACACGCATTGCTCAAAGCGAGCGTCCATCGACACGGACCGCGCCGTTCGGCAAAAAGGCGCGATGTGCGGCAGGGATAGGAGGGGGTGCTCCGTTTCGGAGAGCCGGCCTGAAACCGTTCAAACGACCAGCGAACAAGGTTTCAGACGGCGTGTTGTCCGAAGCGGGACGTCCACAAATCAATGGGCCGAGAGCCCGATAACATCGATAGGTGAACATAATGAAACTGATCCGAACCATGGTGGCGATGGCTGCGGTTGCATCCATTCTGAGCGCGTGTGGCGGCGGTTCCGACGACGTAGGCAAGGAACTCGGGCTGACCAATCCGGAGATCCATTTCATCCATGCCATTCCGAGTGGCCCGGCGGTCGATTTTCTCGTGAATGGCGCAGCGCCTTCTGGTCAGACGAACATTAGCTATAAGGGTGTGACGAACCTCACCAATATCAACACAGGTGCGACGACTGTCGCTTACTCGGCGACCGGTTCGACGACGGCGCTTGCAAGCGGCAGCTTTCCGGATGTCGCCAAGGGCCACGAATACACCGTGCTCGCTCTGCCGGGTCTCGCCGCACCGGACATCGGCCTGATCGACGATCCGTTCGACAAGGGGCTGCTCTCGAATAGCGCGCGTGTGCGCGGCTTCAACGCTTCGGCGAACGCGACCAATCTCGACCTGTATCTGGTCCAATCCACCGCCACCAACATCGCCAACGTCTCGCCGACCATGGCCGGCGTGGCATTCAAGAACGCGGTGCCGGCGAGCGGTCAGGACTCGATCTACGTGTCCGGCGGCACGTACGTGCTGATCGCGACAGCGGCGGGCAGCAAGACGCCGATCTTCCAGTCGCCGGCATTCACGTTGTCGAACAATGCCGACTGGCTGGTGACGTCGGTGCCGATCGCGGGGGCGCTGAGCCAGCTCGTGCCGGGCCAGATCCATTTGCTGGTCGCGCAGAACGGCAATACGCAGACGCCGAGCGTCGAACTGACAAATACGCTGACGGGCCAATAAGTGCGCGAAGTGCGCGAAGAAGTGCGCTGACAGGAATGCCTGCAAGCGGCGCTTGAATCAGACGCATGCAATAAGCGACACGTCCTGGGGAGGACGGAGCGGCGATCCACGCGAGTGGATCGCCGTTTTGTTTGTGGCGTCGCTGAGCGTCGGTAACGAAGCCGTGACTGTTGCGAGCATCACGCCGATGCGTGCGCGAAGGCTGCGCAAACAACGAAGCCCGACCATCAGGCGAAAAAAAGCCCGCCGAGGTTTCCCGCGGCGGGCTTTCACGAACCCCCGTTGCCAGGCGCCTCAAAGCGCCGGGCGTCTGCTTCATATGACCTGCTTACTTGGCCTTTTCAGCCGAATTCGTGATGGCGTCGCCACCCTTCGAAATGTCCTGCCCAGCCCCCGCCATGGTGTTGCAACCGGCGAGCGCAGCCGTCCCTGCAATGAGAAGCAAAGCGATCAGTCGATTCATGAGAGTTCTCCTTGTCGAGAATGCATCGGTTGACGTGCCCGTGTTCTACGGCACGCGCCAGCTAAGCTAGCTGTCGTCCGACCGGGGCTTACGCCAGTCGATCCGGTCTGATTGCATGGTAAAAAAAGGGCGCGGAAGGCGCTGTCGGCCGGGCTGCGATTTTCTTGTAGGCGTGCTCCGCTGTTTGCGTCGGCGCACTCCTACAAGCCTGACTGTGACGTCGCGCGAGCCTTTGCTAGACGGACGTTCGCGACGGCGTGGCCGGCGGCAGGTCGATCGAAGGCGTCGCGGTGCTCACGCTCGGCATCTCCACATGGATGTCGGTGCCGTTGGGCACGCCGCGCCGGATATCGAAGCGCCCGCCGTGCGCGGCGACGCGCTGGCGCATGCCCAGGAGCCCATGCGTGTGGGTGCGCTTCAGATCGGCCGGCATGATGCCGACGCCGTTATCGGCGATATGCAGCGCCACCTGGCCATCGCCGACCTGCAATGCGATCGACACCTTCGAAGCCCGCGCGTACTTGGCGGCGTTGGTGAGCGACTCCTGCGCGACGCGAAACAGCGCGATCTCCGTCTGCTCGTCGAGCTTGATGTCGTCGGCGGGCAGGTGCAGTTCGAGCGTCCAGTTGTTGCGCTGCGCGGCTTCGTCGGCGAGCGTGCGCAACGCGGTAACGAGCCCGAAGTTCGCCAGCACCGTGGGCCGCATGTCTTCGATGATGCGGCGCTTGAGCGCAATGCCCTGGTCGAGATTCGCGAGCGCCCGCTTGAGTTTCTCGGAGATATCCGGCGCGCTGTCCTTCAGTTTGCGGTTGGCCCACGCCACGTCCATTTTGCTCGCGGTCAGAATCGCGCCGAGCTCGTCGTGCAGCTCGCGCGCGAGCTGGGTCTTTTCGTTTTCGCTGACTGCCTGCAAGTGCCAGCCGAGCGCTTCGAGCTGACGGGTGCGTTCATTCACGAGCTGGTCGAGCCCCTCCTGTTGTGTGATCAATTGACGCTGCACGCGCGCCTGACGATCGATCTGAATGCCGAGGTTACGAAACAGCAGGATGAACAGCACGATATTCAGCGCCGACAAGCCCGCTGCGCACAGCGTGGAGATGCGTTGATCGCCGCGGCTCGCGGCAAGCGCGTGTTGCGCGCGGCGCTCCTCGTTGTCGCGAAGCAGCGAGAGCGTGCTGTCCACGAGCGACGCATCGGCCGGACTGGCTTCGCTCGCGCTGCCGCAGGCGGCGAGATCCAGCGGATGCGCCGCCGCGCGCTGCAGCGCGGACGCGCCCGCGCCAATACGCGCCTCGATCAGCGCCAGGATCTGCGTGAAGCTGGCGAGTTCCGCGCTGTCGGCTTTGCCGCTGCGGTAGAAGCGGTTCAACTGCTGTTCGCTCTGACGGATGCGCACAGCGGTCGCGCAGAAATCGCGCGCTAAAGCGTCCTGCTTCGTCAGAAGAAAATCGCTTTGCTGCGCACTCAGGCGCGAGAGCTGGCTCGCAAGAATGCTCAGTTGCACGGTGACGTCGCGCGCTTCGAGTGCGGTCTCGTATTCGGCGGCAATGCGTTGGCGCGCGGTCTCGAGAATCACGAGACCGCCCACGGTAATGACGATCGCCACGGTCATGGCAATCGCCCAACTGCGATTGCGCATCCAGTCGCTCAGGCGGGTGGCGGGCCCAAGGGCGGCCGCGTTCGGCGCGTTCTGCTCATTTGGCAATTTCGGCTCCTCTATTGGGGCTTCAGTGTAACGTCCGCCGCGTCAGGCGACGGTGCGAGTATCGCGCCGACGCGGCCGCCGTCGCGGCGCAACACATCGGCCTCGCGTGGCTTACGCGCTCGCCGTAACGCTGCCGTAATCCAATGTCAGCGGATTCTCACACGAAAACCGGCGTGCGTCGGAATGCGCCCGCCGTCGCTGATGGCTAGGATTGACCTGATCGTTCAATCAATGTTTCGGGAGAAAGCCATCATGCTGAAATGGGCGTTGTTCTTCGCCGTCGTGGCGGTGATCGCCGGCCTTCTTGGCTTTACCGGCGTAGCGGCAGGCGCGGCGGCAATCGCGAAGTTCCTGTTTATCGTGTTCGTGATTCTGTGTGTCGTGTTCCTCGTGCTCGGCTTCGTGGTGACGAAAAAGATCGTCGATTAGCGCGGTTCGACGAGGAGTTCGCAAGCCGTGTCTTCGAAACTGGCAGACGGTTCGCCATGCAATGCGCCGAGCCAGGTCACGCAGATACCAACAAGAAGGAGAGTCGCCATGCTTCACTATGCCATTGTTTTTTTCGTGATCGCGATCATCGCCGCCGTGTTCGGTTTTACCGGAATCGCAGCAGGGGCGGCTGAAATTGCGAAGATCCTGTTCTACATTTTCCTCGTCGTGTTCGTGGTCACGCTGCTGCTCGGCGTATTCCGAACGTAGACGGGCGCTTATTGGTAGCCCGCATTCCTTGTGCCGGCGCATCAGGCGCGATTCGTGCGTGATGCGCAGTTACCCCCAATACCGGATAAAGGAGAAATTCAATGTCGAAGTCACCTGGCGCCCAGGGCGCGGCCACTCAATCCAAGGATCCGTTCGTGATGGATCTCAAGAAGATCCGCGAAGACGCACGCAAGCACATGTCGGACGGACCGGTCACGCAAAGCTATGGCGCGGATCGCGAAACGGTGCTGAAGCTATGCAATGACGCACTGGCCACTGAAATCGTCTGCGTGCTGCGTTACAAGCGGCATCACTTCATGGCAAAGGGCATCAACTCCGAGGCGGTGGCCGCGGAATTCGCCGAACATGCCGCGGAGGAACAGGAACACGCCGACCGCATCGCCGAGCGGATCGTGCAATTGGGCGGCGAGCCTGATTTCGCACCGGACGGGTTGAAGACGCGCTCGCACTCGGAATACAAGGAGGGCGACAGCCTCACGGAGATGATCAAGGAGAATCTGATCGCCGAGCGGATTGCGATCGATACCTACCGCGAGATCATTCGCTATCTCGGCGATAAGGACGTGACGACGCGTCGTATGTTCGAAGAGATTCTCGCTGTGGAAGAAGAGCACGCGGACGATATGGCGGATCTGCTCGAAGGCCGCGAGTAAGCGGGAGGGCGCTGCGGGCACGGGCGGGTCTGGCAGGGTTCCCGCGTCGGCATGCGCCGCCATGTTCTTCTCCGATTCCGGCAGACGCCGTGCCGGAGATCATTACAATGTCTGCTTTGGAGCGATTCCAATACACGGACACCCAAACCGATGATTCGAGTGTTGATAGCCGACGACCATGCGATCGTCCGAGGTGGCTTCAGGCAGTTCGTCGCTGACGAGCCGGATATGTGCGTCGCGGCCGAAGCGGCCACCGGCGACGAAACCATCAGCCTCGTGCGCGAGCAGGCGTTCGACGTGGTGCTGCTCGACATCGCGATGCCGGACAAGAACGGTATCGACACCTTGCGTGTGATCAAGCAGGTGCGTCCCGAGCAGGGCGTACTGATTCTGTCGGGTTACCCGGAAAGCCAATACGCGATCAACCTGCTGCGCGCGGGCGCGAACGGTTATCTGAACAAGGATTGCGAGCCCGACGAGATCGTGCGGGCGATTCGCTCGGTGGCGCGCGGGCATCGCTACCTCTCCGAGGCGGTGGCCGACGCGCTCGCCGACAATCTCGACAAGCCGTCCGCCGGGCGGCCGCACGAAGCGCTGTCCGAGCGTGAGTTCCAGATTTTCTGCAAGCTCGCGGCCGGGCAGATTCCCACTGAGATTGCGGAGGAATTGCATTTGTCCGTGAAAACGGTGAGTACCTACCGGGCCCGCGTACTGGAGAAAATGCAACTGGCGAACAACGCCGATCTGACTTATTACGCGATCAAGAATGGTTTGATCGAATAATGGACGATCGAGATATTCCGATGAACAGCGAATCGAACCCTGTTGCCGATCAAGCCAGCCGCGCTCCCTTGCGCGTGCTGCTGATCGAGGATTCGCCGCTGATTCGCCGAAGCCTCGTGGAAGCGATCGACGCCTCCGGCCTGCTCAAGGTAGCCGCGTATGCGGATTCCGCGGATCAGGCGATTGCGCTGTTGAGCGACGAGCCCTTCGATGCGGTGATCGTCGATCTGCAGTTGAAGCAGGGCTCGGGCGTGCCGGTACTAGCCTACCTGCAGCGTGGGGGATTGATCGACCGGGTATTCGCCGCGGTGCTGACCAATCACGCGTTGCCCGCGTATCGGGAGCGCTGCGAGCAATACGGCGTGCGCCACTTTTACGACAAGTCGTTCGAGTTCGACCGGGTGATCGACGCGCTGCACGACTATGCGTCCGCGCGAAGCGGCCAATGAGCGCTCCGCGCGAACAAGGCGCCGATTAACCCTTCACATCCTTCGCGCCTGCGGGCGGCGCCAGATGATTCCACGCCGCCAGCCCGGCGAACACGAGGCCGGCCGCGCTCACACCAAGCCATCCAAACGTCGGCCACACTGCCGCGCCGACGCCGGAGCCGATTGCTCCGCCAATGAAATACGCCACCATGTACACCGTATTCACGCGGCTGCGCGCGTCCGGCTTGAGTGCGTAGATGCGCGACTGATTAGAGATTTGCGCGGCCTGCACGCCGATATCGAGAACGATCACGCCGATCACGAGGCCCGCAATGCTTCTCGCCGATGCGCCGAACACCACGAACGAAATCGCCACCAGCACGATCGACACGGTGATGATCGCGCGCGGTCCGCGCCGGTCGGAGAACTTGCCGGCGAGCGGCGCGGCCATTGCGCCTGCCGCGCCGACAATACCGAATAGCCCCGCCGCTTGCGGCCCGAGATGAAACGGCGCGCCGGCCAGCAGCAACGCCAGCACCGACCAGAAAATGCTGAACGCAGCGAACAGGGCCGCGCCGGTCAGCGACGCTTCACGCAGCGCGCGGTGCTCGACCACCAGATGCCACATCGACACCAATAGCTTGCCGTAGGGCAGCGTGGACGTCGGCTGACTCCTGGGCAGACGCAGAATGATGACCACCGCGAGCACCAGCAACGCGACCACGGACGCGCCGAATACCGCGCGCCAGCCGAAATATTCGGCGATCACGCCCGACGCCGTTCGCGCCAGCAGGATCCCCAGCAGCAAACCGCTCATCACCGTGCCGACCGCGTGGCCGCGTTCGGCCGGCGGCGCGAGTTCCGCCGCGAACGGCACCGCTTGTTGCGCGATGGTGGCGAGCACGCCGATCGCCAGACTTGCGAAGATCAGCACGGACAGCGTTGGCGCGGCGGCGGCCACTACCAGCGCGACACAGATGCCGGCGATCTGCAGCAGGATCAGAAGGCGGCGATCGAAGCGGTCGCCAAGCGGTGCCAGCAACAGCATGCCGGCCGCGTAGCCGAGTTGGGTGACGGCCGGCACCGCGCCGACCCACGACGCGCTGTGCGGAAACGACAACCGGAAGTCGTCGAGCAGCGGCTGGTTGTAATAGATGTTCGCGACCGCGACGCCCGCGATGGTGGCGAGCAGAAGCAGCAGGCCGCGCAGCGACCGGTCGGCGGAAGCGGGAGTGGACGCGTTGGAAGTGGACATGAGAGAGGGCGATTGACGGACCGGCCCATGCACGGTCCTCAAGCGTGCCGATCATACCGGAGCATGGCGGATCGTGCTGACGGCCGCGAGCGCGCAAACACGCCAGTTCCAAGCCACCTGAAAGGGACGCGTCGACAAAATGAGATGGTCGTTCGTGGTTAGTTCGTAGAATCGGCGCGCCTCATCCGACCGATTACGACAGAACGAAGCAAACGAAGAACGACTCCATGGCCTCGACCACGAAACATGAACCTCGACACATCGGCGGCTGGCTGCTCGTCGCGTTGATCTGCGTTGCCGCGTGGGTGCTCCATACGGCGATCGCCATGCGCGATCCGCTCAAACTGATGCTCGAATGGGAACTGCTGGCTGTGTTTGTCCGGCGCGAAACGCATGGCTGGTATCGCGCCGTGCTCGCGATGGTCGGCTGTGATGTCGTCACGGGCGTATTCATCGTGGCCGGCGCGGGCTGGCTGGCGCTGCTCGTGCTGCGTAGATCGGCGCGCTTCGCGCCGCAGGTGCAGGCTTGGCTCGTCGCCATTGTCGCGATGCGAGCCGGCGCGTATCTGCTCGGCGATTACATGACATACGCCATCGGCATCGACATTGCCGTTCCCTACGGCGATCTTATTCAGGCCGTCGTCGCGGCCGCGCTCGGGATTCCGTATTTCAGGTCGTCCCGGCGCGTGCATGAGACCTTCATCCGCGCGTGAGCGCGCGTGTCAATCGAACAGATCAATCGATCAGATCGCCCTCGGGTTCGTAAAAGGGATACGGCCCATCCGCCGCATCCACATACGCGTGATGCGTGACGATGCCGGTTGCCGGGTCATAGTGATGCAGCGCATACGCCGGCGGCTCCATCATGAACGCGGACGGCGCATCGTCGCGCAGATCGAGCGCGACCTGATGCGCGGGCGCCGGCACCGCGGAGGCGATCGTGCCGCCAAAGCGCACGAACATGGGCCGGTGCACATGCCCGCAGATCACGCGTTCCACGTTCGGATAGCGCGCGATCAACGCCGCGAGTTTGTCGGATGCGGCGGGATCGAGCCGCAACTCATCCATATGCCCGATGCCGCACACAAACGGCGGATGATGCAACGCGACCACCGTCGGTTTGCCTTGGGCCGCGTCGAGTTGCGTGGCGAGCCACGCGAGCCGCGCGTCGCACAGATCGCCCGCGCTTTGGCCCGGCACCATCGAATCGAGCGCGATGAGTCGCAGCGCGCCGAGATCGACCGCGTATTGCACGAATTCGCCGCCGCTTTGCAATTCCGCGCGATCGGGAAATGCGGCACGCAACGCGGCGCGTTCGTCGTGATTGCCGACCAGCAGGAAGTAGGGAATCTCGAGCGGCGCGAGCAGGGCCTTGAGATGCGCGTACTGTTCCGGGTCGCCCTGGTCGACGAGGTCGCCCGTCATGATCACCGCGTCGGGACGCGGTTCGAGCGCATTGAGCGCGGCCACGCAGCGTGCGAGATAGGCGCCGGTGTCGACGCGGCGGTAAGCGAGCGCGCCGGGCCGTTTGATATGCAGGTCGCTAATTTGAGCCAGCAGCATGGGGTGTCCTTTTTTATAGCGCGCCAAACAACGGCGTCACTTCATTACGATAGCGCAATCAGCGCGTCCTGCGCGATTGAAATGCCGACCGGTGTGCCACGCGCCAATTCCACGCGGCCCGCCACGTCGATCAGCAACGCGTCGGGAGCGGCGCCGCCCACCGTCAGCCGTGTTCGCTCGCCGAGAAACGCGGTGCTTTCGATATGGCCACGCAATTGCGCATGAGCCGGATCGGCAAGATAAGCGTCTTCGGGGCGGAAGAAAATTTCGTGCGCCGAATTCACGTGCACGTCGCCCGCGGGCAGCGGCACGGCGCCGCCGGTGGTCGTCAGCAGGCCGTCGCGCCGCTCGCCCGCGAGCCGGTTGATCGTGCCGACAAACTGCGCGACCGTCCGGTTGGCGGGGCGGTAATAGATCTCGCGCGGCGAGCCGATCTGCTCGATGCGCCCCGCGCTCATCACGACGATGCGGTCGCCCAGTTCCATTGCTTCGGCCTGATCGTGCGTGACGTACACGGTCGTAATGCCCAACTCGCGCAGCAACGTGTTCATCTCGCTGCGCAAGGTGTCGCGCAAGCGGGCGTCGAGGGCGGTGAGCGGTTCGTCGAGCAGCAGCACGCGCGGCTGCACGGCGAGCGCGCGTGCGAGCGCTACACGCTGGCGCTGCCCGCCGGAAAGCTGATCGATCGGCTTGTCGGCGTGAGCGGTGAGACGCATCATGCCGAGCAATTCGTCGACGCGTTGGCGGACAGTCTCGGCCGGCACGCGTTTGATCTTCAGGCCATAGCCGATGTTGCCGCGCACTGTCAGGTTCGGAAACAGCGCATAGCTCTGGAACACCATGCCGACCTGGCGCTTTTCGATCGGCAAGGCGGTGACGTCGTCGTCGCCGAACGCGATGCGGCCGCCGGCGTCCGGCGTTTCGAGCCCCGCGATCATGCGCAGCGTCGTGGTCTTGCCGCAGCCGGACGGCCCGAGCAATACCAGCGTTTCACCGGCGTCGATATGCAGATCGAGCGGCTCGAGCACGCGCGTGCCGCGAAACGTTTTCGCGCATTGCGTCAACGCGATGGGTACGGAGGCAAGTTTCATGGTTTGAGCGACTTAGAAGGAGAGACGGAGGCGCATTTTTTCGCCGCGCTGCGCTGGCCGGTCGCATCGACACCGAGCCATTGCATCGCGACGAGCAGTGGCATCGTCATGATGAAAAACAGAATCGTGTAGGCGCTGCCGATCTCGATGCGCAACGACGCATACGTGTCCGCGAGACCTACCGGCAGCGTTTTGGTATCGGGCGTGTGCAGCATCCACGTCAGATTGAATTCGCCGATGGAGAGCGTGAGCACCGCCAGCGCGCCGGCCACGATGCCGGGGCGCGCGTTGGGCAGCACGATCGTCACGAAGCGCTGCAGAAAGCTCGCGCCGAGACTCGCCGCGCCTTCTTCGAGCGTGCGCAGATCGCTGCTCGCGCACACGGCGGCGACCGCGCGCACCATGAAGGGCAGCGTGAACACCACATGGCCGACGACGATAAACGCCACGCTCATGCGGAACATCGTGAAGCCGCCGTAGACCACCAGCAGCGCGAGCGCCGACGCAAGGCCCGGCAGCGCGATTGGCAGCACCAGAAACTCTTCGATGATGCGCGACAGGCGCGTCTTGCTGCGCGCGAGCACGTAACCCGCCGGCACGCCGGTGAGCAGCGTGATGAGGAGGGTCGCCGCCGCCACTTCAAGCGAGAGGAATACCGAGCCGTGATATTGCGTCCACACTTCTTCGAGCCAGCGCAGCGTGAGTCCGCTCGATACGCCTTTGAAGTAGTTGACCGTCAGCCCCGCCATGATCGACATGACGACCGGCACGATCAGGAACGCGCATAGCAGCAGCGTCACGAGCCATTGGCCGGCTGCGAGCCACGTTCTGGCGGCCGGCAGGCGCGCACGCGAGCGCGGCTTCGTTGCCGGCTGTAGAGAAGCGGTGATGGAATTCATTGAGGTCCTGTCTTCCGGTCTGGCAGCGCCAGGTTTGAACATGCCGTTCATGCGCTTGCCGCCACGGCCGAACCGCTCACGCTGCGCGCCAACGCCAGCACGGCCCACGTCACCATGCCGAGCACGATCGAGAGGCCCGCGGCGGTCACCATGTTCGCGTTGAGGGTGAACTCGGTGTAGATGGTCATCGGCAGCACGTCGATGTCAGTGGCGAGCGTGAAGGCGGTGCCGAATGCGCCCATCGCGGTGGCGAAGCACACCGCGCCCGCCGCGATCAGACCAGGCGAGAGCGCGGGCAACACGATGTCGCGCGTGATGCGCCACGGCGACGCGCCGAGCGAGCGCGCGGCTTCTTCCAGCGATGCATCGAGCTTGGTCGCCGAGGCCATCACGGTGACGATCACGCGCGGAATCGAGAAGTACAGGTAGCCGAGAAAGAGGCCGCTCATCGAATAAGCGAATACCCAGCGGTCGCCCGTGAGTTTCAGCGAGAGCGCGCCGACCAGCCCCTGGCGCCCGGCGAGCATGATGACCATGAAGCCGACCACCACACCCGGAAACGCCAGCGGAAAGGTGAGCAGCGCGAGCAGCGTGCGCTTCAAAGGAAACTCGCGGCGCGCCAGCAGCAATCCCGCGATCACCGAGAGCACCAGCGTCGCCGCCGTGACCGCCGCGGACAACAGCACGGTCGCGCCGAGACTCGACATGTAGCGCGGATTCGTCAGCATCGCGCGATAGGTGGCGAACGCGTGGCCGTCGCCGCTCAACTGCGCGAGCGCGCCCATCGGCAACAGCCAGAAGGCGATGAATACCGCCAGCGCCGGCGCGATCAACGCGATGCGCCAGCGCAGCGGGAACGTGATGTCGTTCAATGCATCACCTGCAGATAACGCTCGCCGAAGCTCGACTGCTTCTCGGCCATCTTGCCGAAGTCCACCGGTTTGGCGCGCGCATAGTCGCTAGCCGGCAGGAATTTCGCGGCGGTGTCGGCCGTCATCGCGTTTGCGCGGACCGGGCGCAGATAGGCGTCGGCCCACAGCTTCTGGCCTTCGTCGGAGAGCACGAAATCGAGCACCTTCTTGCCGTTGGCCTCGTGCGGCGCGCCCTTCACCAGACTCATCACGTACGGGACGGAGATCGTGCCTTCCTTCGGAATCACGAACTCGACGTTCGCGTGATCCTTGTACTTCGCGCGGTAGGCGTCGAAATCGTAGTCGAGCAGGATCGGAATTTCGCCGGACATCACGCGCGCGTAGGCGGTCTGCTTCGGCACGATCGGCGCATTGGCCTTTAGCTTGCGAAACCAGTCGAGGCCCGGCTCGAAGTTATCGAGCGTGCCGCCGAGTGCCTGATTCACCGCCACCGCGCCCGCATAGCCGACGAACGCGCTCGACGGGTCGAGGTAGCCGATCATGCCTTTGTACTCGGGCTTGAGCAGGTCGGCCCAAGAGCGCGGCACGGGCTTGCCTTCGAGCGCGTCCTTATTGACGAAAAAGCCCAGCGTGCCCGAATGAATCGTGAACCAGTAGCCTTGCGGGTCCTTCATGTTGGCGGGAATGTCATCCCAATGCGCGGGCTTGTACGGCTGGATCACGCCCTTGTCCTTCGCCTGGAAAGCCGATGAGACGCCGAGGTACACCACGTCGGCGACCGGGCTCTTCTGTTCGGCCATGAGCTGAGCGATCGACTGGCCGGAATTCTTGTTGTCGAACGGCACGCGAATGCCGGTCTTCTGCTGGATCGCCTTGATCTGGCTCGCCCAGTCGGCCCATTCGGGCGGGCAGTTGTAGCAGATCGCGGTTTCGTCGGCATGCGCGAGCGAGGGTGCGGCCAGAGTCATGACAAGTGCCGAGGCGGCGAACGCGGCGCGCGCCAATTGACGCACTCGAACAAAAGCGGTGGAGGAACGGCGGGTCACAGCAATCTCCCAGAGATGGACAAGGTGGCTTAAGCGGTGGTGTCGAGTACGGGTGAACTGACGCAATACAGGTGGCGCGATGCGGGCTGCCGGACATCGCTTGTGTGCCGTGCTGTCTGGCGATGTAAACGTTTTCGTCGAGCGGATTATCGGGAACGTATGTGACGACGCTATGACGTGTGGCTTGCCGTTCGGGCGGCCGTTCTCCGGATACCGTTTGATCGGATCAGTTGATTCTTGACCTTATATCTGCGCCGCATTTTCTTGCGCCGGCTAATTCGCAGGGAAATCCCAATTCCGGTTTTCCGTGATTTTAGGAGTTCTCCGATGGGCGGTTAGCAGGGCGAAATTCACTATGAAATTGCCGCTTGTTACGCGGCATGACGGTAAAGCGGATTTAATTTCAGAAAACGGAGGCGTTGCGAAGCTGTTGTGTTTTTGTCCCGGTTTGTTCGAAGGTAATCTCAATTTTGATATTAGAGGCTTGTATGAAAACCAATCTATTGTTGGCCATGACTGCCGTGCTTTTATCTGTTTGCGCGCCTGCTCACGCAGCCACGGAATGTTATTTCGAGAAAACCCACGACGCTGTGGATTTGAACATCGACAATCTGGTGTTTGAGAACGTGGTTGCGCCCAAGTCCGGATACACCGCGATCAGCCCGGCCGGAGGCATGTCCATCACGCCCACCGACGACAACATCACCTCGAACTGCGATCTCGGGCAGGGCGGCCAGGCATTGAGGGCCAAGAATAACCGGCCGGCTTCGACGGACTATAAATATGTGTCCGTTACAGATGCCAGCGGCAATTCCCATCACGCTGTTTTGTATAGGACAACGGCGCAGGGAATATACTACACGGTTAAAATTACCAACGACGAATGCACCGATAATTCCGGATTTATTCCCCCTGATAACTCGTACGTTAAACTATATGACGTAGGTGATTCAAAGGAAAGGAAGTGCTTGAACGGGGCTAAGCATTTTACCTTTGGGGTTAAGTTTTATGTGAGCCCGGAGTATAAAGGTGCAAAAGGCACGTTCAGGTCCAACGAGACGATACATGGCAGCTTTAATATCTCTGGGGCGGTCGACGAAGTGGCCGTAAGGTCGGTGATATTCAATGCCACGTTGAAATAGTTTTTTCTTTCTGCCCGAGCCCGTGCCCATCTCGGTGTCCGGATGAGGTACGGCGCCTCGGGCTTCAGCAGTCGGGCTTCAGCAGTCACCAGCGAGCAATGCGCGGGCGTCTCATACAAACGGCCGCTCGGCATTTTCCGAGGCCCGCACCCGCGAGGGCTCGTTGCGGTTCGAAATCGCCGCGATGGTGGCGCCCTCGCGCAAGCTGTGCGGCAAGGTCAGCGTGAGCGATGTTTCATTCAAGGCTTCGTAACTGCCGGTGACGCGCGCCAGCAAACGCTCCCAGGCCGCACAGCCGATTTCCCGATTCGGCGCGCAGATGCTGGCAAGCGGCGGCGACAGCAGTTCGCCCATCGCGAGTCCGTCGAAGCCGAGAATCGACATGTCGTGAGGAATCTGCAGGCGCGCGCGGCGCAGGCCACGCATGACCACCATCGCCAGCAGATCGTTGCTGCAGAAGAGGGCACTGGGACGGTTCGCGCCGCTCGTCAGATGGGCGAGCACCGCGGGCGACAACTCCTCCGCGTTGAAATCGACCTCGAGCGCGGGCGCCGGCGTCAAGCCGGCTTGTTGCATGGCCTGCGAATAGCCGAGATGCCGCTGGCGGGCGCGGTCTGAGGCAGCCAGCGTGCCCGCCAGCATGAGAATACGGCGATGGCCGTGAGCGATCAGCATGCGCACGCCGTCGTAGGCCGCGAGACGGTTGTCGACGGCGACCGACGGACGGCGTACCGTGTCGTTATGCATCAGCACGTAGAGCAGGCCCGCGCGGTCGAGTTCGTCGAGCAGCGGGTGCGTGTCGGCATCGGCGACGGTCAGGATCAGTCCTTCCACGCGGTGTTCGCGGAGCGTCTCGATAGCGTGGCGTTCACGGTCGGCGTCGTACTGCGTGGTCATCAGCATGAGCCGGTAGCCTTGCGCCGAGGCGAGTTCGTCGATACCTTGCAGGCACTCGGCGAATACGGGATTGGCGAGCGTCGGCAGGATCACGCCGATCAGGCGCGTGCGTTCGCCGCGCAATTGGCGGCCAAGCGGGCTGGGGCGGAAGTTCAGCGCGTCGATGGACTGGCGCACTTTGTCGAGCGTGACCGGGTTGACGGTATGCGGCGCGTTGATCGCGCGCGATACCGTGGCGATGGAGAAACCGGCGTGGGCAGCGACATCTTTGATCGTCGGAGTCATGGGTTTCCGCTCGGGTCGTAAACGTTTTCGTGAGTTTCCGTGAGCGGATTATCGGCAACGTTTGTGACCCCCGGATGAATTCGGTTTTTGGGTTGTGCCGCGCCTGAAAATCGCGGTACGGGGCGGGTGCCGCGGCGGTTTGGTACGCCTGCCGCGAAATGGTAGAATTCGCGTCCACATGCGTTCTGGCCCCTGCCGGGGTGATGAAATTGGTAAACATAGCGGACTTAAAATCCGCCGCTTCACAGCTTGCCGGTTCAAGTCCGGTCCCCGGCACCAATCGTCCCGCCAAGGACTTGCGCGCTTTCAGCCGAACCCGGTTCAACCTGCGCGCAACCGGATCAGACGCCTTTCCTTCCCGCCGTATCTGAAATGCGCAGCCGCTCGCCCACGTGTTCGACGACGTGCGATGCTATGACGTAGTCAACCTGCGTGTCACACCAAGGCAACCCAACTCCAACGGAGAAATCGATGGGCAACGAAAAATCGAAGCGCGCACGCCGCGCAGCCGAAAGCCTTTTCGGGGATTTGCCGAGCGCCAGCAACACCCGGGCCAGCCGCCCCTCGAATCCCTTCGACGACGATCCATTTCAAAAGCCGGCCGGCACAACGCCGACTGGCGACGCCCTAGTCGTGCTGCCGGCCCAGTTCGAACTGCCGCCCGGTTACGAAGATGCGGCAGCCATGCGCGATGCGCTCGCCCGCATCTGGCGGATGGACTGGATCAAGGTCGGCAAGGACGAATGCGTGGTGCGCCTGCCGGTCGGCTGGCGCGCGGACAAATCAGTGGACGGTGTTCTGCGAATCGAATGCGCGGGCGTGGTTCGTGCGCAGGGCCGGATCGTGGAAGGCGCGATGCTGCAGATACTCCCGCGCTATTACCTGAAGGCGGAATTCCATGAGTCGAACGATCACTGCCGGATCGTCGTGCGGGACCGCGGCCGAAACAACGCTGTGTTGAAGGAATCGTTCTGGGACACGAGAAGCGGTCCGAACCATCCGCAGTGGAAGATTCTCTCCGACTGGCTGGACACGCAATACCCCGATCATCGCGACCCGCTGCGCTATTGGGACGATTGCGAAGACAATCGCCGCGCCGGTTGACCGAGCGCCGAGCCGAAGCATGTCCCACCTGAAATACCTCACCGGCTACCCAGCCGCGCTCCAGGAGAAGGTCAAACAGCTGATAGCCGAAGACCAACTCGGCGCGTACCTCGTCGCGCGCTACCCCAACACGCACGAGGTCCAAACGGACCGGGCGCTTTACGCGTATTGCGCGGACCTGAAACGCGAGCACCTGCGCAGCGCGGAGCAGATCGACAAGGTCACGTACGACAGCAAACTCGACGTGGTGCGCCATGCGCTAGGTCTGCATACGAGCATTTCCCGCGTGCAAGGCGGCAAGCTGAAGGCGAAGAAGGAAATCCGCATCGCGTCGCTGTTCAAATCTGCCGCGCCGGAATTTCTGAAAATGATCGTGGTGCACGAACTCGCTCATCTGAAGGAAAGCGATCACAACAAGGCGTTTTACCGCCTGTGCGAGTTCATGCAGCCGGGTTACCACCAGATCGAATTCGACTTGCGTCTCTATCTGACGCATCGGGAACTGGCGAAAAAGCAGACCTGACGATCCAGCGTCAGGTCTCATGCATCAAGTCGCAATCGCGTCGGCCGCGGAAGCCGTCAACAACACCGGAATCGATTTCGACGTCGGCGTTCCCGCGCCGTCGGCGACCGACGAGAGCGGCACCAGCGGATTCGTCTCCGGATAATAGGCACCGAGACAGCCGCGCGGAATGTCGTACTCCACGAGCAGAAAACCGTCCGCGTGACGCTCGATCCCATCGGCCCACACGCTCGTGATATCCACGCGTTGCCCCGCCTCGAACCCCAGCATCGCGAGATCGTGCCTGTTCGCGAACAGCACGCGACGCTGACCATACACACCGCGATAACGGTCGTCGAGGCCGTAAATCGTCGTGTTGTACTGATCGTGCGAGCGTGTCGTCATCAACGTCATCAGCCGCTCGCCATGTTGCTTGCGCGCCTGATGAATCGGCGTCGCCGTGTCGATCGCATGCACGAGGAACTGCGCCTTGCCGCTCGGCGTTTTCCAGATCCGCTCGCGTGAGGCCACGCCGAGATGAAAGCCGCCAGGGTTCTTCAGCCGCTCGTTGTAGTCCGTGAATCCCTCGATCACTTTGGCGATGCCGTCGCGAATCAGCGAATAGTCCGCTGCCTGCGCGAGCCAATCCACTTTCGCGCTGCCGAGCGTCGCATGCGCCATGCGCGCGACGATCGCGATCTCCGACAACAGATTCTCCGAAGCCGGTTTGTTCATGCCGTACGAGATATGCACCATGCTCATCGAGTCCTCGACGCTCACGCCTTGCGCGACACCGTTCTGCAAGTCGATCTCGGTGCGCCCGAGCGTCGGCAGAATCAGCGCGGCGCGCCCATGCACGAGGTGGCTGCGGTTCAGCTTGGTGGTGATGTGCACGGTGAGATCGCACGAACGCATGGCGTCCCACGTGCGCGGCGTGTCCGGCGTCGCAATCGAGAAATTGCCGCCGAGGCCGATAAATACTTTCACCCTGCCGTCGAGCATCGCCTGAATGGTGTTGACGACGTCGAGTCCGTGCTCGCGCGGCGGCTCGAAATCGTAGACTTCGCCGAGCCGGTCGAGGAACGCCTGCGTCGGCCGTTCCTCGATGCCGACCGTGCGGTCGCCCTGCACGTTCGAGTGGCCACGCACCGGGCACAGGCCCGCGCCGCGCCGGCCGATATTGCCGCGCATCATCATCAGGTTCGACAGGATCTGCACCGTCGGCACCGAGTTCTTGTGCTGCGTGAGGCCCATGCCCCACGTCGAAATCACGGCGCGTCCCTTCACGTAGATGTCGGCGAGCTTCAGCACGTCCTCGAACGGCACGCCTGCTTCGGCGACGATGGTGTCCCAGCTTTCCGCGCGCAGGTCGTCGGCGAACGCGTCGAAACCCACGGTGTGCCCGGCGATAAAAGCGATGTCGAGCACGCGTTCGAGACCCGAGATCAATGCTTCGTCGTCGAGTTCGATCACGCGCTTGGCGACGCCCTTGATCAGCGCGAAGTCGCCGCCGACTTTCGGGCGAATAAACACGGAGCTGATCTTCGTGCTGCCCATCGTCAGCATTTCCACCGGATGCTGCGGGCTCGCAAAGCGTTCGAGGCCGCGCTCCTTGAGCGGATTGATCGATACGATGGTCGCGCCGCGTTTGGCGCACTCGCGCAACTCTCCGAGCATCCGCGGATGGTTGGTGGCCGGATTCTGGCCGAAGATCAGGAGCGTATCGGCGTGTTCGAAGTCGTCGAGCGTGACCGTGCCTTTACCGATGCCGACCGTATGCGGCAAGCCGCGGCTGGTCGCCTCGTGGCACATGTTCGAGCAGTCGGGGAAGTTGTTGGTGCCGTACATGCGCACGAACAACTGGTAGAGGAACGCGGCTTCGTTGCTCGCGCGTCCCGAGGTGTAGAAGGCGGCGCGGTCCGGATCGTCGAGCCGCTTCAGGTGCGCGGCGATCAGCTCGAACGCCTGGTCCCAGCCGATCGGCACATACCGGTCGCGCAGCGCGTCGTAGACGAGCGGGTCGGTCAGGCGGCCGTGCTGTTCGAGTTCGAAGTCCGATTGCGCCATCAGTTCGGTGACCGTGTGCTGCTCGAAGAATGCGGGCGTCACGCGCTTGCTGGTCGCTTCCGCGGCCACGGCTTTCACGCCGTTCTCGCAGAACTCGAAGGTGGACGCGTGCTCGCGATCCGGCCACGCGCAGCCCGGGCAGTCGAAGCCGTTCGGCTGATTCTGCTTGAGCAGCATGCGGTAGTCGCCGCCCGTCACCTTTTCCTTGATGAGATTGATGGCGACGTACTTGAGGGCGCCCCAGCCGGCGGCGGGGTGCGTGTACGGTTCGATGCGAGCTTCGGGTTTCTTCATGAGGGTGCCGCGGTGTCGGGCCTGAACGCGCCTGGAGAGGCTGATAGGTGCAAGCCTACTGTGTTCCAAAAAGTGCGCAGCATACAGAAATTTGGAAAGGTGAGGGATACAGTGGGCGGGTTTTTGTCATAGACTGACGCTCCCACTCATGTCTTTGCTCGATCCAGCCCCTTGAACCTGTACGAAAAACTCGCCGACGAAATCACGGAAGCCGTGCGCCGCGGTGTATTCGCGGCCGGCGAGCGGATTCTCTCCGTGCGGCAGGCAAGCCAGCAACACGGCGTCAGCATCAAGACGGTGTTGCACGCTTACGCGTTGCTGGAAAACCGGGGGATTGTCGAGACGCGCCCGCAGTCGGGCTATTTCGTGCGCGACGCCGCGGCGCTGTCGGCGGCGCTCGACGCGCCGCAGCCCGGCCGCCCGCGGCCGCCGCAAGCGCCACAGACACCGCCGGTCGCGGCGACCGTGGACGTGAGCCGCCTCGTGCTGTCGACCTTGCGCAGCATCCGCGCGCACGACGCCGTGCCGTTCGGCTCGCCGTATCCGGATCCGTCGCTGTTCCCGTGGCGGCGCATCAACCAGTATGCGAACGCGATCGCGCGACGCCAGGCGAGCTGGAATCTGATCGACGACCTGCCGCCCGGCAATCCGGAACTGATCCGGCAGATCGCCCGGCGCTACGCCGAAAACGGCGTGCCGGTCGATCCCGGCGAGATCGTCATCACGCTCGGCGCGACCGAAGCGATCAACCTGAGCCTGCAGGCGGTCGCGAAACCGGGCGACACCGTCGCGGTCGAGTCGCCCACCTATTACGCGATGCTGCACGCCATCGAGCGGCTGGGCATGCGCGCGATCGAGGTGACGACGCATCCGGTTCATGGCATCGACATCGAGGCGCTCGCGCAGGTGATCGCCGAGCAGAAAATCGCAGCGTGCATGGTGATGCCGAACTTCCAGAATCCGCTCGGCTTCCGCATGCCCGATACGCGCAAGCGGCAACTGGTGGAACTGCTCGCCGCGCACGAGATTCCCGTGATCGAGAACGACGTCTATCAGGAGCTGTACTTCGGCGAGACGCGTCCGTCGACCTTGAAGAACTTCGACACGAAAGGGCTGGTGTTGCATTGCGCGTCGTTTTCGAAGAGCCTGACCGCGTCGTACCGGATCGGCTGGGCGCTGCCGGGACGCTATCGCGCGCAGGTCGAGAAGCTGAAGTTTCTCAACACGCTGACCACGCCGTCGGTGCCGCAAGTCGCGGTCGCCGACTATTTGCGGCAGGACGGCTACGACCGCCACTTGCGGCACGTGCGCAAGGTCTACCGGCAGCAGGCGAGCATCATGATGGCGATGGTGCAGCGGTTTTTTCCGGCGGGCACGCGCATGTCGACGCCGCAAGGCGGCTATGTGCTGTGGGTCGAGTTGCCGGACAGCGTCGATTCGATGCGGCTTTACCAGGCGGCGCTCGCGCGCGGCATCACCGTTGGGCCTGGCACGATGTTTTCGACGCGCAACGATTTTCGCCACTTTATCCGGCTCAACTACAGCTATCCGTGGACGGCGCAGACCGAAGCGGCGTTGAAGACGCTCGGCGAACTGGTCACGCAGATGGCGTAAGGACAAGGAGACTCACCATGGAAGACGACGAACTCGATCCGGTGCTCGCCGCCGTGCTGACGCAACTCTGGCGCGCGCATCGGGAAACGCCGGGCGGCGCGTGGTCGCTCGCCAAACTGTCGAAGCAGGCCGGCGTGCCGATGAGCGGCCTGCGGCGGCATTTAACGGCGCTGGTCGACGGTGGTCTGGTGCTCACCACCTTCAGCGAGGAAGGCACCGGCACGGCGCGCCTGAGCGAACTCGGCGAAACGCTGTGCGGCGAGTTGTTCGGCGACGGTGAGGCACCTGATGAAGATCAGCCAGACCCGCCGCCGAAACTTCACTGAGGCGTCGTCCGGTCACCAAAATACGGGTTTCGTTATGGGCGGGATAACGAATAATAATTTTGCCGCTGAAATTGACCTTCGAATATGGCCCCCTATGCTGGAGCCTTGCCCGGGTTATCCCGAGCGCTGGGGCAGGCACCTTCAACCATCTTCGGAGAATTCATGAAAACAACGCTGGCGCGAGCGCTGCATCATTCACTGCGCATCAAAACCGTCCGAACCGTACTCGCGGCAACGCTTGGCGCGACGCTGGCATTCAGCGCCGCCGGGGCGGCCGCCGCCACCACGCAGCCGATCGGCATCGCCTTCGTCTATCTCGGCAATCCGGGCGACGCCGGCTGGACCTACGCTCACGAGCAGGGCGTGAAGGAAGTCGAGGCGAAGTTCGGCGACAAGGTCAAAGTGACGCGCGTGGAGAACGTGCCGGAGTCGGCGGATTCGGAGCGCGTGTTCCGCGACCTGGCGTCCAAGGGCAACAAGATCGTGGTGGGCTCGAGTTTCGGCTTCCAGGATTTCGAACTGAAAGTGGCCAAGGACTTCCCGGACACCGTGTTCGAGCATGCGACCGGCTACAAGAAGGCGGCCAACTTCGCCACCTACGACGTACGCACCTATCAAAGCGCATACCTGGCCGGCCTCGTCGCGGGCTATACGACCAAGTCGAACACGCTCGGTTTTGTCGGCTCGGTGCCGGTGCCTGAAGTGGTGCGCAACATCAATGCATTCACGATGGGTGCGCGTTCGGTCAATCCAAAGGCGCGCGTGAAAGTGGTGTGGATCAATAGCTGGTTCGATCCGGGCCGCGAAAAGCAGGCCGCCGAAACGCTGATCGGCCAGGGCGCCGACGTGCTGATCCAGAACACCGATTCGACGGCGACGATGCAGACCGCCGAGCAGAAGAAGGTGCATGCGTTCGGCTGGGACTCGAATATGAAGAAGTTCGGGCCGAATGCGCAACTGGGTGCGTGCGTGAGCAACTGGGGCGTGTACTACACGCATCTGGTGGAGCAGGTGATGTCGGGCACATGGAACAACTCGCCGGTGTGGTGGGGGCTGAAAGAGAAGGCGATCGACCTCGCCGACATCAACACTGAAGCCGTGTCGCCGACCGCGCAGAAAGCCTTGAGCCAGAAGCGCGACGACATCATCTCCGGCAAGTTCAATCCGTTTGCCGGACCGATCATGGATCAGTCCGGCGCGGTGAAGGTGGCCGCCGGCAAGTCGCTGAGCGATCCGGAACTGCTGCGTTTGAACTGGTTCGTAGAGGGCGTGGACGGTACGCTGCCGAAGTAATAATTTGCTTCGCAAATCTAACTATTATTCAAGGAGATCGCCCGTGAGTCTGACCGTCTCGAGCGGGGCCGCCGCTGCGGCCTCGAACTATCCGCCGCAGGGTTTGACGCCCACGCACGAGCAGATCGTGCGGCATCTGCAGCATTCGAGCCGGGTGGCCGAACGGGCGACGCTGCTAGGGCACCATCCGTTCGGCGCGGTGCTGGTCGGCCCGGACCAGGAGACGGTGCTGATGGAGCAGGGCAACGTCGATACGGTGAATCACGCCGAGTCGGTGCTCGCGCGCGTGGCCGCGTTGAACTTCACGCCGGAGTATTTGTGGAGTTGCACGCTGTACACATCGGTCGAACCGTGCTGCATGTGCGCCGGGACGATGTATTGGGCCAACATCGGCCGGGTCGTGTTCGGCATGACCGAAAAGCGCTTGCTGGAAGCGACCGGCGATCACGCCGAAAATCCCACCATGAGCGTGGATTGCCGGTATGTCTTCGATCATTGCCAGAAACCGGTGGAGGTGATCGGGCCGGTCCCCGAGGTGGAAGCCGAGGTGATGGAGGTTCAGCGCAGATTCTGGAGCGGTCGGTAGCGGCGGTTTCTTCCTTCCTGGCTTTTTCCCTTCTCCCGAGCGGCGTTTTTCGCGGTTCCGGGAGAAGGGCGTCTTGCCTTGTCGCTGGCGGCGTGTCCAGGCATAGCGAGCACCTCGGTGCTCGCCTTCCTGCTCGCCATCTCGCCTGCTCGCGTAAGCCGCACGCCTGTATCGCCGCGTTGGCGCGGCAGGTATGCGCAACAGCCTTCCTAGTTCGCGACGTCCGTCTGCAGTTCCGCCGGCGCCAGTGTGGCCACGCCGCAAAACCAGCCGCCGTCATGCGGCTTGTGTTTCCATTGACTGCCGTTCTCCGTGAGCACGGCTGAGCACTGCTCGTTCACTACGATCCCTGGATTCGCCGCCGTACACTGAAGCATCGCCATGCCGGTGGATTGCTCGGGAGCCACGACGGGCCTGCTGCGCGAGTCCGGTTCGTCCGGTGAGGCAAACGGCTGCGGCGTCCCCGCTTGCAGGCTTTCTATCAGCTGCTGCAGTTCTTCGATGCGCGTTGCGTACCACGTCCCCAGACACGCCGAGTCACGGCAATTCGCTTCCCGCCATGCCCACTTGCTATCGCTGTCGGTGAGAAAGGCGCGCCGGTTGGCGACTCGCCGCCGGGCTTTCCAGTACAGTTGCCCGAGGGTGTCGTCGAGCTTCGAGAGCGCGGGGTCGTGGCAAATCATCTTCTCGGTCAGCGAGCGCCCCTTATTGCAGTCGAAGCTCGCGGCATGGGCGAGCGGATGCGTGAGCATGAGCGCGGCGATCAGAAGCGGACGGAGGAGGTTCATCGCAGTCCCGGCAGTGCATGGCTTTTTCATGGAAGCGATGATCGGTCGGATTGCCGAAACATGGACGCCGGAAAAACGCGTGACTTCGACCGGGTGGTTACCAAATCTTGCCAGGCGAAGACGCCGCAAGAATCGATTGAGGATCGACTGAACGCTTTCAGGCACGCGCCGTGCAACGTCCTTACAGGTAGCTGGCATCGCGCGGCAACGCGATGAGTTGTGCAAGAAGAAACAATATTCATAACGCATCAGCAGAGGCGTGCCGGCGGCGGACCGCGGACGCTGAATCGGGAGAAAGAATGAAACAACACCTCGTTCGATGTCTTTATGCGGCGGCCGGCGTGCTGGCATTGCCCGCCGTGGCGTGCGCACAGTCGCAGGCGTACACGAATGGCACGGTCAACGTGCGCGCGGGCCCGGCCTCCGACTACCCGGTCGTGACGCAACTGCCGGGCGGTGTGCCGGTGAGCGTGATGGGGTGTATCAGTAACTATGAATGGTGTGATATCGCCGCGCCCAATCTGCGCGGCTGGGTCTATGCGGGGCGGCTCAGCTATCCGTATCAGGGCGCCAATGTGCCTGTGATGAACTACGGTACGGTGATCGGCCTGCCCATCGTGACGTTCTCGATTGGCACGTATTGGGGCGATTACTATCGCGGACGACCTTGGTACGGCCAGCAATCGCGCTGGGCGCATCATCCGCCGCCGCCTCCGCCGCGTCCTGACGCCGGACGGCCACCCGGAGGTCGTCCACCGGGCGGTCCGCCGCCGGGGCACGGAGGTGGCAGGCCGCAGGGTGGACCGCCGCCGGGACACGACGGAGGAAGGCCGCAGGGCGGCCCACCGTCGGGGCATGACGGGGGAAGGCCGCAGGGTGGACCGCCGCCGGGACATGACGGGGGAAGGCCGCAGGGTGGACCGCCGTCGGGGCATGACGAGGGAAGGCCGCAGGGTGGACCGCCGTCCGGGCATGACGGGGGAAGGCCGCAGGGCGGTCCGCCGCCGGGGAACGCGGGCGGCCATCCGCCTCAAGGTGGCGGAGGTGGTGGCGGTCGGCCGCCGGGCGGCGGAAACGGTGGGCATGGCGGCGGAAACGGCGGCGGAGAAAAGGGCGGCGGCGGGGGCCGCCCACCGGACCAGCACGGCTGATCGCAACCACGCGGCCGACAAATATCAAAAAGTCACCAAAAAAGCCGCCGCGACAGGCTATTGCTTGATTCGGGTTCCAGGGTTCCGCCAGGCGGTGTCGGAACCCCGCCTGCGGAACCCGAACAGAATGCCGTCATCTCGTCCCGGCAACTGAACCCTTCGATCCGGTGATTGACAGTCGAGATCAAGCGGGCATTACGCGATGCGCGAAGAATAAAATTCGCGACCCTCGCGTAAACCCCGGTGTGCCGCGTACACTAAACTGCCGATGTCGGGTTAGGGGGCGCACAAATGACTTGCGAAGCGACATCAGAAAACAAGACGGGAGCCGCGCCTGAAGGCATTCGCTACTGTGCGAATCTGGCCGAAGGCGTGCTCGCGTCCGAGCGCACGGTGTTGCGATTGATTACGCAGAACACACCGCTGCCGGAATTGCTCGACGAAGTATGCCGCCGCGCGGAAGCGCTGCTGGGGGAAGGTGCGTCCTGTTCGATCCTGTTGCTCGACGCCGACGGCGTGCACGCCAGGGTCGGCGGCGCGCCTTCGCTGCCCAGGCACTACAGCGCGGCCATTGACGGCGTGATGATCGGGCCACAGGTGGGCTCATGCGGGACTGCGATGTTCGAGCGGCGTCTCGTCGCCGTCGACGATATCGAAACCGATCCGCTGTGGGCCGACTACCGGCACCTCGCGTTGCCGATCGGCCTGCGGTCCTGCTGGTCGGTGCACTTTGAAAACGATTCCGGCGTGGTGCTCGGCGCATTCGCGGTGTATTACCGCACGTCGCGCCGTCCCAGTGCCGAAGAAGAAGCGATGCTGCGCGACATCGGCCGCAGCGTTGGTCTGGCCGTGCATCAGGACGCCATGGCGCAGCGGCTCGCGCACAGCGAGGAGCATCACCGTCTGGTGGTCCATCACCTGATCGAAGGGATCGTCGTGCAGTCGCGCGCAGGCGTGGTGTTGGCCTGCAACCCGAGCGCGCAGCGGATTTTGCGCGCAACGCCGGAGCTCGTCGGCCGCAGTATCCAGTCGGTGATGGTGCGCGCGTATCACGAGGACGGCTCGCTCGTCACCGAGGCCGCGCGCCCGACCGCTCAGGTGCTCGCCACCGGCAAACCCGTGCTGGGTGTCACGATCGGCGTGGAGCTGATTGGCGGCGACGTCGTCTGGATCACCGAGAACGTGGTGCCGATCATCAAGCCGGGCGATACGGAGCCCAGCTCGGTGTTGATCTCGTTTACCGACATCGGACCCGTGCGCGAAGCGCAACGGCAACTCAAATTCCTCGCCACTCGCGATTCGCTCACCGGCCTCTACAACCGCGCGTACCTCACCGAGCGGCTGCGCGATCTGTTCTCGCTCGACACCGCGTCCGGCGTCGGCGAACTGGCGAGCGTCGCCGTGCTGTTCGTCGACCTGGACGGCTTCAAGAAGGTCAACGACACCGCGGGTCACGAGGCCGGCGACTCCCTGCTTTGCAGCGTGGCGCAACGGCTCTCGGCGTGTATCTCGCCGGAGGACACGCTCGCGCGGGTGGGCGGCGACGAATTCGTGATCGTGGTCAGCGCGTATGAGAACACCGGGCAGCTGATCGGCCTCGCGCGGCGCATCCTCGACATGATCGCGGAGCCGTTCGCGGTGGCGGACAACGAGTACTACCTGGGCGCGTCGATCGGCATCAGCCGCTTTCCCGAGGACGGCCAGGATGTGGCCACGCTGATGCGCAACGCCGATTCGGCCATGTATCACGCCAAACAGCGCGGCCGCAACAACTTCCAGTTCTTCACCGCCGAGCTGAATCAGCAGTTGCAACGGCGCTTCACGATCGAGCAATCGCTGCGGCGCGCGCTCGCTTCCAACGAACTGAGCCTCGTGTACCAGCCGATCGTCGATAGCCGCGACGGCCGCACGATCGGCGCGGAAGCGCTGCTGCGCTGGTACAACAGCGAACTGGGCAACGTGTCGCCGGGGGAATTCATCCCCGTCGCCGAAGATGCGGGCCTGATCGGCGAGATCGGCAACTTCGTGCTGGCGCGGGCCTGCGAGCAGGTGGCGCAATGGCGGCGCACGCTGGCGCCGGAACTGATCGTCGCGGTGAACCTGTCGCCCCGGCAGTTCAACGACGGCCTGGTGGAGCGCATCCAGCGCTGCCTGATGCAATCCGGGCTCGAGCCGTCGGCGCTGGAACTGGAAATCACCGAACGGCTGCTGATGAGCGACAGCGAAACCGTGTTGCCCATGCTGAGCACGCTGAACGACATGGGCGTGCGCATTTCCGTCGACGATTTCGGCACCGGTTATTCGTCGCTGTCTTATCTGAAGCGCTTTCCGCTGCATAACCTGAAGATCGACCGCTCGTTCGTCGCCGGCTTGCCGGATCATCGCGATTCGATTGCGATTACGCAGGCCGTGGTGGCGATGGCGCACTCGCTCGGCATGAACGTTACCGCCGAAGGGGTGGAGACCGCCGAACAGGCGGCGTTCCTGCGCGCGATCCATTGCGACAAGCAGCAGGGCTATTTTTACAGCCGCCCGGTCGGGGCCAGTGCGTACGCGCGTAGTTTGTGGGACGCGCAGGTCGGTCTGGTCGACGCTTCCTGAGCGCGCCGGCGCTTACGCGCGCAAGCCTGTGCGCCTTGCCAGGCTTGGCGGCGCGGGATTTCGTCGTGCGCTGCCGCTTGCGGCCGGATTCGATTGTTCGGTTTGACAAACAAGTGCCTTCGCGTTAGCGGTATTTATCCGCGAAGGCCACCTCCCTACAATCCTCCCATCGAAACGTGAATAGAGCGAAGCCGAAGCGGCGCCGCTCGACGGGAGTTGTCATGCCAGCTTTGATCAGGAACCAGCTTTACCGGCCGTCGGTGCTTTTGCCGATGGTCGCCCTCATGCAGGTGATGGTGTCGCAGGATTTCAACCTGGGCCAGGTCGGCTGGGTCGTGGCGTCACGTGGCGCGCAGGCCGCGCTGCAACGCTCGCGTGAATTGATCTGCGCCGTGCATTGCCACGACTAAGCCTCGCGGCTTTGCGGACGGTGAGAAGCAATAGTGCGGAACAGTTGGCATTCGAATGACAATTAGTCTGTGATCAGCAACCACCGGCAACCGGCAACGCAGCATGGCGATTCGAGAGGCTGAGGGTAAGATGCTACGACATGCATCCCAGCTTCCGGAGAGTTGCCATGTCACAGCACTTCGATGCAGTCGTGATCGGTACGGGACAAGGCGGCGCGCCGCTTGCCGTGCGTCTCGGTCAAAGCGGCCGTAAAACCGCGGTCATCGAGCGCGGGGCCTTTGGCGGCACGTGCGTGAACGTCGGCTGCACCCCGACCAAATCCTACGTCGCCAGTGCTCGCGCGGCGCATGTCGCGCGCCATTGCGCGGAACTCGGCGTGCAACTGAGCGGCGCGGTCAGCGTCGATCTGGCGGCCGTCAAGGCGCGCAAGGACAGGATCATCGGGCAGTCGCGCGACGGCGTCGAGAAATGGCTGCGCGGCGCGAAGAACGTGAGCGTGTTCAAAGGCCATGCGCGCTTTACCGGACCTCATGCGCTTTCGGTTAGCGGACCGGACGGCAAGCTGCTCGACGAGCTCAGCGCCGACGAAATCTTCATCAACACAGGCACGCGCGCCGTCGTGCCGCCGCTCCACGGTCTCGAGCGGATTCCGTACTACACGAACTCCAATCTGCTCGAACTGACGGAATTGCCGGGTCATCTGGTGATTGTCGGCGCGAGCTATATCGCGCTCGAATTCGCGCAGATCTTTCGCCGCTTTGGCAGCCGCGTGACCGTGCTGGTGCGCGGCGAACGCGTGCTCACCCGCGAGGACGCCGACTTCGCCGAATCCGTGCAGAAGGTGCTCGCCCGCGAGGGTGTCGAGTTTCACTTCGGCGTGCAGCCTTCGCGAGTCGAGCCGCATCCGCATCACCCGAACGAAGTGTGTATCGGCTTCGAGCAGAACATTCCGGCGCTCGAAGCGTCGCATCTGCTGTTCGCCACCGGCCGTGAGCCGAATACCGACGACCTCGGCCTCGCGGCCGCCGGCATCACGACGGACAAGCACGGCACGATTCCCGTGGACGGCCAGTTGCGCACCAACGTGCCGGGCGTGTGGGCGATCGGCGACGTCAACGGGCGTGGCGCTTTTACCCACACTTCCTACGACGACTTTCAGATCGTCGCGGCCAATCTGCTCGACGGCGGCGCGCGCACCGTGGACACACGCATCATGGCGTATGCGGTGTTCGTCGATCCGCCGCTTGCGCGCGTCGGCGCTTCGGAGGCCGAGGTGCGCAAAGCGGGCCGCGATGCGCTGATCGCCACCATGCCGATGTCGCGCGTGGGCCGTGCGCGCGAACGCGGCGAGACCGATGGCTTCATGAAGGTGATGGTCGACGCGCAGAGCAAGCAGATTCTCGGGGCGGCCATTCACGGCATTGAAGGCGATGAGGCGATTCATACCTTCATCGACATCATGACGGCGGGCGCGCCGTATCCGACTTTGCAGTACGCCATGCATATTCATCCGACCATCAGCGAACTGGTGCCGACCTTGCTCGACGGGCTCAAGCCCATGAAGTGAGCGGTACGCACAAGCGGAGCAGCCACGATGAAGCGTGCGATCCGAAGCGGCAATCTGTTCGACCCCGGTGCGTCGGCGGGCGGGAGCGAGGGCGAAGGAGAGGGCGAGCAGGTCGACGCCCTGGTGGAACAGGGCGGCGTGAGCATCGAGCGGATCGTCTCGATGGGGCACGCCAGCCCGCCGGGCTTCTGGTACGACAGTCCTCGCGCCGAGTTTGTCGTGCTGCTGAGCGGCGCGGCCACGCTCGAATTCGAAGGCGAGGCCGAGCCGCTTTCGATGAAGCCCGGCGATCACGTGCTGATCGAAGCGCATTGCCGGCATCGGGTAGCATGGACAAGCGACCGGGAGCCCAGCGTGTGGCTCGCCGTCTACTACCCGGACGACGCTTCGCGCTGAACACGGCACGCGGGTCGAACCCGGCCGGATCGACAAATCGTTACGGCTTCGCGGATAATCGGCAGCGGCGCGGGTCGCCCGCGGAGTGCGGGCCGCCTTGGCGCGCAACCGCATTCAACACCATCATCAGGAATCCAATCCATGGGCAAAGGACGTGTCGAAGCCTTCAGCGATGGCGTGATCGCCATCATCATCACGATCATGGTGCTCGAGTTGAAGGTGCCGGAAGGCTTCGATCTCGCGGCGCTGCGCCCGGTGCTCCCCGTGTTCTGCGCATATGTGCTGAGTTTCATCTACGTGGGCATCTACTGGAACAATCATCATCACATGTTCCATGCCGTGCAGAAGGTCAACGGCGCGGTGCTGTGGGCGAACCTCCATCTGCTGTTCTGGCTGTCGCTGCTGCCCGCCGTCACGCACTGGGTCGGCGAAAACCATCTCGCCTCCTGGCCGACCGCGATGTACGGCGTGGTGCTGTTCATGTCGGCGATCGCCTATTTCATCCTCATGCGCGTGCTGATTCGCGAGCACGGCGAGGATTCGACTCTCGCGAAAGCGGTCGGCAATGACTTCAAGGGCAAGGTTTCGGTCGTGATCTATCTCACGGGTATCGCGCTGGCGTTCGTCGTGCCGTGGGGTTCGGCGGCGCTGTATACGCTCGCCGCCGCGTGGTGGCTGGTGCCGGATCGCCGTATCGAACACGTGATGGAAGCGTGAGCGCGCATCAGGTGAGCGCGCTGCTGGCCGCGGCCGCGCGGCCGCGCAGCCAGTTGATGCTCGCGAAGAGCAGCACGGCGAATACGATCAGCATCGTCGCCACGGCGAGAATCGAGGGGTCGATCGAGTCGCGAATGCCGCTCCACATCTGTCGCGGTACGGTGGTTTGATCCGGGCCGCCAATGAACAGAATCACGATCACTTCATCGAACGAGGTCGCGAAGGCGAACACGCTGCCGGTTGCGACCGCCGGCATGATGAGCGGCAGCGTGACGCGCCGGAACGTGACCCAGGGCGCCGCGCCGAGCCCGGAAGCGGCGCGCAACAAACTCTGATCGAACGACAGCAGCGACGCGGTCACGGTGATCACGACAAACGGCGTGCCGAGCGCCGCGTGCGCCAGCACCACGCCGGGATACGAGTTCACGAGGCCGAGCGGCGCGAAGATCAGATAGAAGCCCGCCGCGACCACGACGATCGGCACGATCATCGGCGAAATGATGATCGGCATGATCAGCGAGCGCAGCGGAAACTGAGCGCGCGAAAGACCCAGCGCGGCGAGCGTGCCGAGACACGTGGCGATCAACGTGGACGCCGCGCCGATGCCGATGCTGTTCAGGAGCGAGCGTTGCCAGTCCGCGCTCGTGAGCGCCTGCTCATACCAGCGGAACGAGAAGCCCTGCATCGGGTACGAGAAGTACGAACCCGAATTGAATGAGAGCGGGATGATGGCGAGAATCGGCGCAATCAGAAAGAAAAGCACGAGCGCCGTGTGTACTCGCACCCAGCGTGTGGCGATGCGTTCCGTCAGCACCTTGTTGCGTTTGTCTTGCATGTCGTTCCTTCGTCGTGTGCGCGTGTTCGACCGGGCTTAACCAAAGCGCAAGCGGTCGATACCGACGATGCGGTTGAACAGGAAATAGAAGATCGCCGTGAAAATCACCAGATAGGCCGAGAGTGCGCCGGCGAGTCCCCAGTTGAGCTGCGTGTTGGTCTGGATCGCAATGAGCTGGCTGATCATCTCGTCGCCTGCGCCGCCGAGCAGCGCGGGTGTGATGTAGTAACCGAGCGCGAGCACGAACACGAGGAAGCAGCCGGCGCCCACGCCTGGCAGCGTCTGCGGTATGTAGACCCGCACGAACGCGGTGAACGGATGCGCGCCGAGCGATTGCGCCGCGCGCACGTAGACGGGCGACACGCTTTTCATCACCGAATAGATCGCGAGAATCATGTAGGGCAGCAGCACGTGCGTCATGCCGATGAGCACGCCGGTGCGGTTGAAGATGAGTGGCAGCGGATGCGTGGCGAGGCCCAGACCCATCAGCAGGCTGTTGATGACGCCGCCCGGCTGCAGCAGCACGTACCACGCGGTGGTGCGCACGAGCAGCGAGGTCCAGAACGGCACGATCACGAAGAGCATCAGGCGGTTGCTGCTTTTCGCGGGCAGGTTCGCGAGCAGCCATGCCACCGGATAGCCGAGCACGAGGCACAGCAGCGTGACCGTGGCGCTGATCGAGATCGTGCGCAAGAAGGCCTGCCGATAAATCGAGGCGTTGTCCGGCACGAACGCGACCGAACCTTGTGGCGTGACTTGCGCGTCGACGGCGGCGAGCAGATAGTCGGGCGTCGGCGACGCGGCGGCGCGCTTGAGCAGGCGCCAGGTTTCCGGCGAATTCCAGCGTTCGTCGAGTTCGACGAGCGCCGGTTTCCACGCGGGCGGCGCATCGGCGGGAAGTTGGCGCGCGGTGCGCATCAGCAGGCTGCGGAACTCGGCCTGCTCGAAGTTCAGCCGGCGCGCGACAGTGCCGAGTTGGCCGCTCTGCTGCGCTTCTTTGAGGCCCGCAGCGAGCAGGGCGAAGGTATGTTCGTCCGGCACGCCGCGGCCGTCCCACGCATCGAGTGCGCGGGTCAATGCGGGCATGCTGCTGGACATTTCATGGTTCTGCACGCTGCGCGCGAGCAGCAGCGCGATCGGCGCGATGAACGTCGACACGAGGAACACGATGAGCGGCAGCGCGAGCAGCAAAGCCCGCACCGATGCGCGGCGACGCGCTTTCTGAAATGAAGCGCCGCCGTCGGCTCTCGTCGGAGAGCCCAGGGATGAGGCGCGGGCCGGGGCGGGCATGCTGGTAGTCAAGTTGGGCTCTCGTCGGACGATGGGTTTATTGCGTCAGCCACACCTGGAAGCGCTTGTTGATCTGGTCCGCGTTGTCGGCCCAGAAGCCTGCGTTGATCTGCAGCGCGCGCTTGAAGTTCTGCGGTGAGGTCGGCAGATCGGCGAGGCGCTGCTTGTCGACGAGCGCGATCGCGTCCTTGCGCGGCGGCGCATAGGCGATGTACTTCGACAAATCCGCATACGCCTTCGGCTGGGATGCGGAGACGATGAATTTCGCAGCGGCGTCGGCATGCTTCGCGCCTGTCGGAACGCCCCACCAGTCGAAGTCGTAGACCTGTGCGTCCCAGACGGCCTTGAACGGCTTGTTGTCCTTCTTCGCGGCGTCGTCGATACGGCCGTTGTAGGCCTGCGTCATCACGACCGCGCCGTCCGCGAGCAACTGCGGCGCCTGCGCACCCGACTCCCACCACACGATGCTCTTCTTGATCGTGTCGAGTTTCTTGAACGCGCGATCCACGCCGGCGGGCGTGCCGAGCACTTTATAGACGTCCTTCGGATCGACGCCGTCAGCGATCAGCGCCCATTCCATCGTTACCTTCGGCGATTTGCGCAGGCCGCGCTTGCCGGGGAATTTCTGCAGATCGAAGAAGTCGTTGACGGTGGTCGGCGCGGTCTTCAGCTTGCTGGCATCGTACGCATAGACCGTGGACCAGACCATGCTCGCGACCGCGCAATCGCTGATCGAGCCGGGAATGAAGTCGCTCGTCTTGCCGAGCGATTTCTTGTCGAACTTCTGCAGGAGGCCTTCGTCGCAGGCGGTGATCGCGTCGTTCGTTTCGAGGTCGATCAGGTCCCACGTGGTGTTCTTCGCCTGCTCCATGGCGGAGAGCTTGGCGAGACCGCCGTCGTACGATTCGGTCGAAAAGCCGATGCCGGTGGCCTGCGTGAACGGTTCGAAATAGGCCTTTTTCGCGGCCGCTTCATAAGCGCCGCCGAAGGTCACGACGGAGAGCGTCTCCGCGGCCTGGACGGTCACGGTGGCGAATGCGAGTGCGGCGAGTGCGGCGCTTTGTGCTTTGTGAAGAGTGCGCATTTCAGTTGGCTCCTGCGGCTGCTGTAGTGATGATGGAAGGTGACGGCGGTGTGGATACGTGGAGCGTGGGCGCGCTGCGTGGCGCGGCCGCCGCGAGAATCTTGCAGTCGTCGTGGCGCCAGGCGATGTCGATCTCGTTGCCGGGCGAAGGCAGCGCGTGGCGCTGCGTGTTGGGCACTTTCACGACGAGGGAATCGCGCGAACCGAGCTTCAGGTGGACGCGATGGTGATCGCCGCAATACACCAGTTCCTCGACGCGCGCACGCACCACGTTGCTCTGTTCGTCGACGTGCAGGCCTTCCGCGCTCGGGATATGCGCGCGCTCGGGGCGCAACGCGAGCATCGCTTCGTCGCCCGCGCGCAGGCCGGGTTCGCAACGGCCGCGAATCACGCTGCCGTCGGACAGCGCGAGCGTCGCCCAGTCGTCGCCCACATTGACGACACGTCCGCTCAACCCGTTGTTCTCGCCCACGAAGTTGGCGACGAACGCGTTCTGCGCGTTCTCGTAGAGTTCGCTCGGCGTGGCGGCTTGCTGGATGCGGCCGTCGGAGAACACGGCGACGCGATCGGACATGGTCAGCGCTTCGGCCTGATCGTGCGTCACATAGACGATCGTGAGCGACAGCTCGCGATGCAGGCGCATGATTTCGTATTGCATGGTTTCGCGCAGGCGTTTGTCGAGCGCGCCGAGTGGTTCGTCCATCAGCACGACGCTCGGCTCGAACACGAGCGCGCGCGCGAGCGCCACGCGCTGCTGCTGTCCGCCCGAGAGTTGCACGGGGCGCCGGTTCGCCAGATGCGGCAGCTCGATCATTTCGAGTGCGCGCTTCACGCGCGTTTTCTGTTCAGCGCGGCTCACGTGCCGCACGGAGAGCGGAAACGCGACGTTCTCCGCAATCGTCAGATGCGGAAAGAGCGCGTAGTTCTGAAACACCATGCCGATGTCGCGTTGATGCGGCGGCTTGTCGTCGAGCCTGCGGCCATCCAGGCGGATCTCGCCGTGCGTGGGCGATTCGAATCCCGCGAGCATCATGAGCGTGGTCGTCTTGCCCGAGCCGGACGGGCCGAGCAGCGACAGGAATTCTCCCTTGCGCACGTCGAGGTTCAAATCGTCGACGACATTTTGCGTGCCGTCATACGTTTTGCTCACGCCCGAGAACGAAATGAAGGAAGGGTTTGACATCGTGATTGCGTCCTGTCGGTGAAGCGGGTTCAGTGCGCGCCGAGCGTCGCCGTGGCGACTTTGCTCGCAAGATAGCGCGCGAAATCGTAGTTCGGGCGTTCGAGATGACTCAGATGGCCGGGTTTCGCGAGCGGCGCATGCACGCCGCGAAAGACGGCTTCCACGCCGCGTTTGTCTTCGGCGTTCACTTCGTCGAGCAGTTTCTTCAACGTCGTCATGTGCGCGTTGGCCGCGGGATCGGCGATGAATTCGGGCGCAAGACCGCCGCCAAAGCGGATATGCACGCGCCCCACGCCTTGAGGCTGCAGCACGAGATACCAGAAGTAACCCGGCGTGAGCGTGACGAGATGCGTCGGGTAGATGGCGAGCAATGCCGTGGTCTTGCGCCAGTGTCCCGTGAGACGTGTGTTATCCGGATGCGCATTGCCGATAGGCAAGCTCGCTTCCTTCGTGATCCAGTGATAGTTGAAGGCGGGATAGCCCGGCGGGCATTCCATTTCGTCGAGCCGCGAATGCGGGCCTACCGTCGCGCGATGCAGCATCGGCAGGTGATAGCTCTCCATGAAATTTTCCGCGAGGATCTTCCAGTTCGTGTCCCACACGTGCTCTTCATAGAAGGTTTCAATGTAGTCGGACATGCCGTATGCGCCAACCAGTTCGCCCAGTTTGGCGAGCTGCAGGTGGACGGGCGGCGCGTTCTGGTCGAGTGTCACGTAGAGCCAGCCTTGCCATTCTTCGCAACGCACGGCGGGCAGCCTGTAGGCTTCCTTGCAGAAGCCCGCTTGCCGGTCCATGAGCGGTGCGCCTTGCAGCGCGCCGTCGAGCGAATAGTTCCATGCGTGATACGGGCAGACGATACGACGCACATTGCCGCGCCCTTCGAGCAGCACCGACATGCGATGCAGGCACACGTTCGACATCGCCTTGAGCTGCATCTGTTCGTCGCGCAAGATCACGATCGGTTGTGCGCCGATACGCGTGGTCAGGTAATCGCCGGGCGCTTTGAGCGCACTGGCGCGGCCCACGCATTGCCATTCGCGCTGGAAGATCGTGCGCTCTTCCAGCGCGAGGAATTCAGGCGACGTATAGACACCGGGCGGCATTGCATGCGCATCGCCGAATGACCGCTCGCAACCCGTCTGCAGTTCGTCGACCAGCGCTTGCACTGCAATCGTCTCTGACGGGTGGGCCATGGTGTCCTCCTGGGTTCATCACGGTAAGAGCGCACGCGCACGAGGCTTTGTGGCGTGGCGCTCAACATGGACACAAATCTATCAAGCCAAATTGCAAGCCAAAATATTGTTTTTAGATACAAAGCAAAGTTTTTACCTATACAGCGGCGGCCCGTTCGACGCGTGTAAGCGTGTAAGCGCGCTTTGCCGATCAATCGTCGAGATGCAGTCGCCGAATGTACGTCTCGCAGAACGACGCGAAGCGATGCACGACCTGGCGCGGTTTCATCGTACGTGACTGCGCAATGCCGAGCATCGTGGCGTTGACGTTGTCTTTGAAACGTTTAATGACGAACTCTTCACCGTCCACGGTGCGATTCGATTTGAGCGGAAAGTTCAGCAGGCTATAGCCGAGACCGTTGGCCACCATGCCGCGCACGACCTCCGGCTGTGACGAGCGGTACGCGGGCACAGGGCGGTTGCCCACCGCATCGAAGAGCGCGGCGAAATACTCGCGGCTGTGTGGCAGATCGAGCATCACATATGGCTCGGGCAGGAGGTCCGCGAGCGATACCTTGCGGGCGCGCGCGAGGCGATGCGTGCGCGGCAGAATCGCATATGGCGGCAGCGACAGCAGCGGCGTGAAGGCGATGTCCTCGGTCAGGTCGAGGCTATAGGTGAGGGCGATGTCGAGCGAACCGTCGTGCAGGCCACGCAGGAGGCCGTCCTGATGCGCTTCGACAGTGCGGAACGAAATGCCCGAGTGCTCGGCCGTGAAGCGGCTGATGAGCCTCGGCATGAGCGGCGGCGCGAGCGAAACGAGGCAGCCGAGCGCGATGGCGCCCGTCATGCCGCCGTCCATTTCCTTCGCGGCCATCTGCAATTCTTCCGCAATCTTCAGCAGATTGCGCGCTTGCCCAAGCAGATCGCGTCCCGCTTGCGTGAGCGAGAGGCCGCTTGCGTGATGCCGTATGAACAGTTGCACACCGAACGACACTTCGAGGTCCGCGAGCGCCGTCGAGATGGACGGCTGCGAAATGTGCAGACGCTTCGCGGCGGCGGTGAAGGACAGCGCCTCCGCCGTGACCACGAAATAACGCAACTGGCGCAACGAGTAGCGCAGGGGGTGGCTCTCCATCGGCAACGCTCCATGTCCAGGGCCTTCAATGGATGGGATTGTGCGGCGGCCAAAAAGACATGCATAGGAAAATCCGATGCTATGCATTTTTTAAATATATTTTTCAGATTCGGGAGGGGCGCGTAGATTTTCACCGACACGAACGGCCCAAGGCGGTACGCGCCATCGGAAAACACGACTGGGGTCCGCCACGGTTGCGAGCGCTTGAAGGCCGCGAGGCCGCAGCCGAATCGAAACATTCCGCCATTCAGAAGGACACAGCCATGACAGTGGAAACAACGTCAATCGATACGCTCGTGGTCGGTGCCGGCCAGGCCGGCATCGCCATGAGCGAACACCTGAGCAGGCTCGGCGTGCCACACCTCGTCCTGGAGCGCGATCGAATCGCCGAGCGCTGGCGCACGGGACGTTGGGATTCGCTGGTCGCCAACGGCCCCGCATGGCACGATCGGTTTCCCAATCTCGAGTTTGCGGAGGTCGACCCTGACGGATTCGCGCCGAAAGAGCAGGTCGCGGACTATTTCGTCGCCTATGCAAAGAAGTTCGATGCACCGATCCGCACCGGCGTGGAAGTCAGGAAGGTCGTGCGCAATGCGGGACGGCAGGGCTTCACGATCGAAACATCGGAGGGCACGATCGAGGCCAATCGCGTGGTGGTCGCCACCGGCCCTTTTCAACGCCCGGTGATTCCGCCGATCGCGCCGCAGGATTCGAGTCTCACGCAGATTCATTCCGCCGACTACCGCAATCCCGCACAATTGCCCGAAGGCGGCGTGTTGGTGGTGGGCGCGGGATCGTCAGGCGTGCAGATCGCCGACGAGTTGCAACGCGCGGGCAAGCGCGTCTATCTGTCGGTTGGCGCGCATGATCGCCCGCCGCGCGCCTATCGCGGCCGCGATTTCTGCTGGTGGCTGGGCGTGCTCGGCGAATGGGACGCGGAAGTCATGAAGCCCGGCAGGGAACACGTCACCATTGCGGTGAGCGGCGCGCGCGGCGGCCATACGGTGGACTTCCGGCGTCTCGCGCAGCAGGGCATCACGCTCGTCGGATTGACGAAATCGTTCGAGCATGGCGTGGCGACTTTCGAAACGGATCTGGCGGAGAACATCGCGCGCGGCGACGAGAACTATCTGTCGCTGCTGGACGCGGCCGACGCTTATGCGGCCCGCAATGGCCTCGATCTTCCGGAGGAGCCCGAAGCCCGCATCATTCCCGCGGATCCGGATTGCGTGACGCATCCGTTGCACGATCTCGATCTGGCTAAAGCCGGCGTGACGTCGATTGTCTGGGCAACCGGCTATGCGCTCGATTTCAACTGGCTGAACGTCGACGCTTTCGATGAAAAGGGCAAGCCGAAACATCAGCGCGGCGTGTCGAAGGAACCCGGCGTCTACTTCCTCGGTCTGCCGTGGTTGTCGCGTCGTGGCTCCGCGTTTATCTGGGGCGTGTGGCACGACGCGAAGCACATCGCGGATCACATCATCACGCAGCGCAAATATCTTGCGTATTACGACGGTGCGCAGCCAGATGCACAGCACGGCCGCGACGAAAGCGGTGACAATACTTCCGGCCATTCGCCCGTTCATAAAGTCAGCGCGATGGGCTGAACTGATGTGCATGCGTCTTTAATCCGCGATCCATTTCTTCCTAGCATTGAGGTGCATTGATGAGCCAACCTACGCACACCCGTATCCGCATGTTCAACACGAAGGATACGTATCCGAACCAGACACTCGACAACGATCTTTGTCAGGCCGTGCGCGCCGGCAATACCGTGTATGTGCGCGGTCAGGTGGGCACGGATTTCGACGGCCGTCTGGTCGGCCTCGGCGATCCGCGCGCTCAGGCCGAGCAGGCCATGAAGAACGTCAAGCAATTGCTCGCGGAGGCGGGCAGCGATTTGTCGCACGTCGTCAAGACGACGACGTTCCTGACAGACATCCGTTATCGCGAGCCGGTCTATCAGGAAGTCGGCAAGTGGCTGAAGGGCGTGTTTCCGATTTCCACGGGCCTGGTGGTGGTCGCACTGGGTCAGCCGCAGTGGTTGATGGAAATCGATGTCGTCGCCGTCATTCCGGATGGATGGACGCCGCTGGCGGCTTAAGGAGCGGGACATGACATTCTCTATCGTCGGGCGGTGTGCTGAGTCCGGGCAGCTTGGCATCGCGATCAGTTCGTCCAGCATCGCGGTGGGCGCGCGATGCCCGTGGGTGCGCGCAGGCGTGGGCGCGGTGGCGACGCAGAACGTCACACTGCCTGCGCTCGGCCCGCAGGTTCTCGATCTTCTGGAGAACGGACAGTTGGATCCGGCCGCGGCACTGGAGCAAGCGCTCGGCGGGAGCGAGTGGAGTGAGTACAGGCAGGTGACGGTGATCGATAGCCAGGGCCGCACGGCTTTCTTCAGCGGCAAGGAAGCGCTGGGCACCTATCACGCTGTTGCCGGCGCGCAATGCGTCGCGGCGGGCAACATGCTCGCCGGTGTCGAAGTGATCGAGGCGATGGTTCCTGCCTTCGAGCACGCAGCCGGCACGCTGGCCGAGCGCCTGCTCGCGGCCATGCATGCCGCGATGGCTGCCGGCGGCGAAGCAGGCCCCGTGCATTCCGCGGCGCTCAAGATCGTGGGCGAGCCGAGCTGGCCGATCGTCGACTTGCGCGTCGATTGGGCGAATGAAGATCCCATCGATCAGCTCGACGGTCTATGGCAGGCTTATCGGCCGCAGATGCAGGACTACATCACACGCGCGTTGAATCCGACCGCCGCGCCCAGCTACGGAGTGCCAGGCAATGAATGACCGATCGAGCCGTGCGCTGCTCGAACGGCTGATCAGTTTCGCCACGGTCAGCCGCGACTCGAATCTGGAGATGATCGAGTTCATTCGGACTTACCTCGAGGAACTGGGTGTCGAGTGCGAGCTGTTCTACAACGCCGAGCGCACCAAGGCGAATCTGTTCGCGACCATCGGTCCGTGTGAGGGAGGCGGCGTCGTGCTGTCCGGGCACACCGACGTGGTGCCTGTTGACGGCCAGCCATGGACCGTCGATGCATTTCGTCTCACTGAACGCGAAGGGCGGCTGTATGGCCGCGGCACGGCCGACATGAAAGGCTTTATCGCTTCGGTGCTGGCGGCGGTGCCCATGTTCATCGAACGGGAACTGAAGCTGCCGGTGCACCTCGCGTTCTCGTACGACGAGGAAGTAGGATGCCTCGGCGTGCGTTCCATGCTGGCGGACCTGGAGCAGCGGCCGCACAAGCCGGCTCTGTGTCTGATCGGCGAGCCTACCGAGCTCAAGCCGGTGCTGGGTCACAAGGGCAAACTGGCAATGCGCTGTCACGTGAAAGGCGCGCCTTGTCATTCGGCTTACGCGCCTTATGGCGTCAACGCGATTCAATACGCGGCGCGGATGATCGGTCATCTGGAAGAGATCGGCGAGCAACTGGCGCAACCCGAGCATCACGACGAACGCTTCGATCCGCCGTTCTCGACCGTGCAGACGGGTGTGATCAAAGGCGGCCGTGCGCTCAACATCGTGCCGGCCGAATGCGAATTCGACTTCGAAGTGCGCGCGCTGCCGGGCTTTAATGCGCACACGGTGGCCGACCAGTTGCAAACTTACGCCGAAGCCGAGTTGCTGCCGAAGATGCGCGCCGTGAAGTCCGACACCGGCATCCGCCTTCAGCCGCTTTCCGCCTATCCGGGATTGGCGACATCGCCCGATAGCGAAGCGGCGCGGCTTCTCGCGCTGCTCAGCGGCTCGACTGAATTCGGCACGGTCGCATTCGGCACCGAGGGTGGGCTCTTCGAGCAGGCCGGCATTCCCACGGTGGTCTGCGGCCCGGGCAGTATGGACCAGGGGCATAAGCCCGACGAGTTTGTCACCGTCGAGCAATTGCGCGATTGCGATGCGATGTTGATTCGCCTCGCGGACTACCTCTCGAGCGCATCCTTTCAATAATATTTCACTTGCCGATTTCGAACATTCGCTCAATGATTTTTTAGCTTTTATTTTTGAAACATGTTAAAAAGCATTCCGTTATCGTATGTTGACATCAAGGCTTCACGCAAAGCGGCAAGACTGGCGTCGACGAATGACAAGCAGTAGCGATTGAAGTAATGCTTTTCAATTAAATATAAGAAATATCACGAGGCATCGAACGCTCGATTGAAGCGGCCTGAGGTCAGGCGCGCTGCGGGGAGCAGGCAGGCATCATGTCCGGTGATGCGTGTGTTCGGTGCAGCAGCGGTCGTCGCGGATCGGATTTGCCGGCGTAAAGGTGTAATGGCAAGTCGCATGGGCCTGATCCACGGTAGTACGGCCGCAAGGCGTTCGCTCGCGCGGACGCGGTGTCAGTACGCATTTGCCTTGCGCAAGTGCCTGCGAATACGCCATGCCCATCGAAAAACTCCTTGTTCCGCTACCGGCGGGCCTGAAAGTCTACGTTGAACGTCACGTATTCGATCCGGCCTTCGAGAGTGTCATTCTGATCAACGGCGCGTTAGCCACCACGGCGTCGTTTGGACAGACAATCAAATACCTCGGCGAACGCTATAACCCAATCTGTTTCGATTTGCCCTATGCGGGGCAATCGAAAGCGCATAACGAATGCGGCTTCATTCTTACCAAAGACGATGAAGGCGACATTCTGTTGTATCTCATCGGCTTATTCGAGCCGGGCTTCCTGTTATCGGTGTCCTGGGGCGGCGTGGCGTCGCTGCTTGCGCTCTCGCGAGCGCGCACGAGCGTGCGCCGCGCGGTGATCGCGTCGTTCTCGCCGCTGCTCAACGAGGCCATGACCGCGTACGTGACCGCGGCGCGCGACTACATCGCCGCGGGCGAAAACCTGAAGGCCGCGCAACTGCTCAACGACACCGTGGGCTGTCATTTGCCGCGGATCATGAAGCTCTACAACTACCGCTACCTGTCGACGCTGCCGCGTGACGAGCAGCACCAGGTGGCGTTTCATGTCGACCAGATTCTGGCGATTCGCCCGGAGCAGTATCTGCACGAATTCAGCAACATAGACTGCGGACTGAAGTTCATCAACGGCGAGCTCGATGCGTACACCACGCCCGACGACGTCCGCTCGCTCGGCCATCATCTGAAGCGTGCGGAGTTTGCGACCATCGATCAGGCCGGGCATTTCCTCGATCTGGAAGGGCGCGCCGCGCTGCGTCAGGTGCGCACGGCGATTATGGATTACTTCGGCGCCGCGCCGGTTCAGCAACCCGTGCGCGCGCTCGACTGCTTCGACGCGCCGAGCGGCCGCGCATCGCTCCCGCTCGTGCCCGAACCCGCCATCGCGAACGTCGCAACTCCCGCGTTGCAGGCCGCTGCCGATCACTCGTTCTAACAGGTCGAACCATCGTGAATATCGCTCAGAGCATCGCCATCGTCGTACCGTGGACAGTGTGGCTGCTGTACTGGATCGCCACGTCGAACCAGGTCAAGGAGACCGCGCGAAAAGAGGCGTCCGTGTCGCGCACCTTGCAGTCGATTCCGTTGATCGCTGGCGGCGCACTAATCGTGTTGCCGGACTTCAATGCCGCGGCGTGGTCGTTCGACTCGCATTCGATCGGTGCGCTGCAATGCGCCGGCCTTGCCGTGCTGCTTGCCGGCCTCGCGTTTTCAGTATGGGCGCGCCTGCATCTCGGCACCAACTGGAGCGTGTCGGTCACGCTGAAAGAAGATCATGAACTGGTCCGCAGCGGCCCGTACGGGCTCGTGCGGCACCCGATCTACACCGGTTGCCTGCTGGCGCTCGCGGGCGGCGTGCTGATCGGCATGCAATGGCGCGGCGCGCTCGGCTTGCTACTGATTTTCGCTTCGCTTGCGTACAAGGTGCGGGTGGAGGAGAGCTGGCTGACCGGCCACTTCGGCCGCGCCTATTCGCAGTATCGCCGCGACGTCGCTGCGTTGATCCCGGGTCTCTTCTGAGCCGCCGGGCATGACAAGAGTCATCATCACCGCAATCGGCTCCGCGGGCGACGTGCATCCGCTGCTCGGCATCGGCGCGGCACTCGCGGCGCGCGGACACGAGATCGTGTTCTGCACGCATCCGCCGTTCGCGGAAGCGGCGACGCGCCGCGGCTTCATGTTCGTGCCGATCGGCACGGCGGCCGACTACGCCGACGCGATGGCGAATCCGGCGCTATGGAATCCGCGCACGTCGTTTCGCACCTTATGGGCGGTCATTGCGCCGACCCTGCGAGCGCATTTCGACACACTGGCATCACTGACCACTCCCGACACGGTGCTGGTGGGCACGTTATGGGCTTTTTCCGCCCGGCTGATGCAGGAGCTATACCGGGTGCCGTTCGTGTCCGTGCAGGTGTCGCCGTCCACCTTGCTTTCCGCGCACGCTCCGCCGACCCATCCGCGGCTCACCATTCCACGACGTTTGCCGCTCGCGGTAAAGGCTGCGCTGATGCGTTCGATCGAACGGTACGCGCTCGACAAGGTGTGCGGTCCGGCGCTGAACGCGTTGCGCGCGGAGCTGGGTCTCGAACCGGCCACGCGCATCTTCGGCCAATGGTTGCATTCGACCGATCGCGTGCTCTGTCTTTTTACCGACTGGTTCGCGCAGCCGCAGCCCGACTGGCCGGCTCCGTATCGCATGAGCGGTTTTCCGCTGTTCAACGACACCGTTGCGTGCACACCCGATCCGCAACTCGACGCGTTTCTCGCCGCGGGCGAACGGCCCGTGGTGTTCACGGCGGGCTCGACGTTGATCGATCAGGCGCGTTATGCGCGAGCGGTGCGCGACACGCTCCGCGAGAGCGGGTTGCGCGGCATTCTTTTGCGGCCCGACGCGCCTGTCGAGGATCGCGTCGCTGCGAATGAGGCGAGTTCGTTCTCCACGTGGATCGAGCGCCGCTACGTACCGCTGCAGACGCTGTTGCCGCGTTGTCGCGCGCTGGTGCATCACGGCGGCATTGGCACGGCGGCGCTGGCGTATGCCGCCGGTATCCCTCAAGTCGTGACGCCATTCGCACACGATCAGTTCGACAACGCGCAGCGCGTCGTCGCGAGTGGGTGCGGGGTTCGGGTGGATGGACCGATCGAGGCGCGGACGTTGACCCGCGCGCTCAGGCAGGTGCTCGGGAGTCCGTCGATTGCGACGCAGTGCGGGCGCGTGCACGACCGGCTCGCCGCGTCGCCGGATGGATGCGAAGCGGCGGCGCGCGAGATCGAGGGTTTCATGCAGACGGGCTTGCGCGCGGCCGCCGGCACTCGCGTGTTGTCGCCCGCGTTGGCGTTGAGCGGGCAGGGCGTATGAGCGCCGCAGCGCGAATGCCGGAGGGCGCAGGGTCAAGCGATGACGCGCGAGGCGGCTCGGGCCGTGACGCGCGCGCCGGCGTGGACAGCGGGCACAACGAGCACAACGAGCACAACAACCGAACCATGCGCGGCGCCCGCCTCGCGTTGCTCACCTTTGCGCTTTCGCTCGCGACTTTCATCGAGGTGCTCGACTCGACGGTGACCAACGTGGCGGTCCCCGCCATTTCGGGTGGCCTCGGCGTGTCCAATAGCCAGGGCACGTGGGTGATCAGTTCCTACTCCGTCGCGGCCGCGATCGCCGTGCCGCTGACAGGCTGGTTATCCAGACGGGTCGGCGAAACCCGGCTCTTTCTCGCGGCGGTGATTCTTTTCACTCTGACGTCGCTGCTCTGCGGCGTGGCCAGCGACTTTCATCTGCTGGTCGTGTGCCGCGCATTGCAGGGCCTTTTTTCCGGGCCGATGGTGCCGCTCTCGCAAACCATCCTGCTGCGTACGTTCCCACCCGACAAGCGCGTGGTGGCTCTTGCGCTGTGGGCGATGACCGTGCTGCTCGCGCCGATCCTCGGGCCCGTGGTCGGCGGCTGGATTATCGACAGTTTCTCGTGGCCGTGGATCTTCCTGATCAATCTGCCGATCGGCATCTTTTCGTTCGCGGTGTGCATGACACTGCTGCGTCCCGATACCCGCGACGCGCACGGTGCGAAAGCCGCGCCGGTCGATCTGCCGGGCATCGTGCTGCTGATCGTCGGCGTCGGGTCGTTGCAGGCCGTGCTCGATCTCGGCCATGACCGGGGCTGGTTCGATTCGCCGCTGATCCTGACGCTCGCGATCGTCGCCGCGCTTGCGATCGTGTCGCTGCTGATCTGGGAAGCGGGCGAGAAGGATCCGGTGATCGATCTCAGCCTGTTTCGCGACCGCACGTTCTCGTTTTGCGTGCTGATCATTTCACTCGGGATGATGAGTTTCTCGGTAGTCGGCGTGATCTTCCCGTTGTGGCTCCAGGCCGTGATGGGCTACACCGCGTTTCAGGCCGGGCTCGCCACTGCTCCGCTCGGCATACTAGCGCTGGTGTTCTCGATTCTCGTCGGCATTTTCTCGGCGCGTTTCGACGCGCGCGTGCTCGCCACGTTTGGCTTTCTGATCTTTGCGGGCGTGCTGTGGTGGGATGCGCACTTCACGCTGACGATGACCTTTACGCAGATCATCACGCCTGGCCTGATTCAGGGCATCGGCCTGCCGTGCTTTTTTATTCCGTTGACCGCCGCGACGCTCTCACGCGTGTCCGACGACAAACTCGCCGCCGCTTCCAGTCTGTCGAACTTTCTACGCACGCTGTCGGCCGCCTTCGGTACGGCGATGAGCGTGACGCTGTGGGACAACCGCGCGCTGTATCACTACGACGTGGTTGCGCAGTCGGTGGCGAAGTCGTCCGGCAACACGCAGCGCTTCGTTCAGATCCTGCACGGCATGGGTATCGACGGCGCGCGCGAACTGAGCACGTTGCACCACATGGTGCAGCAACAGGCGTACATGATGGCGACCGGCGACATGTTCTACATGGCGAGCATCACCTGCCTCGTGCTCGCCGCGATGATGTGGCTGACGCGTCCCAAACGCGGCGCCGCGATGACCTTAGGTCACTAGGAGCAAAGTCATGACGATCCTGGGCGCGTTGATTATCCTGTTTCATCCGGGCGAGGCGCAGTTGATGCGAGCCGTGGCGATGCGCGACGAGTGCGACCGCCTGCTGGTGGTCGACAATTCTCCGCAGCCGGACAGTCGCGCGGCCCTGGTGCTGGGCGAAGCAGGGATCGAGCTGCTGCGTCACGGCAATCGCCACGGCATTGCCGGTGCATTCAACTGCGGCCTGCGTGTGCTGTTCGAGCGGGGCGCGGATGCGGTCGCGCTGTTCGACCAGGATTCCGAAGCGCCGTCCGGCTATTTCGACGTGATGCGCGACCGGTGTGCGTCGGTGAACGGTACTGCGTTCATGGCCGGCCCGCGCATCTTCGATGAAAACGACCAACGCTTTCTGCCGGAACTGTCGACCAGCGGTCTGGGTGTCGAAAGATTGTCGTTGCGCATGGATGCCGGCTTGCAGCGCTGCGCGTTCCTGATCTCGTCGGGTTGCGTGATTTCGCGCGAAGCGTTCGCGCGGCTCGGCCGCTTCGACGAATCGCTGTTCATCGATCACGTGGACACCGAGTATTGCCTGCGTGCGCTGCTGCGCAATGTGCCTGTCTATGTCGTGCCGTCGCTGGTGCTGTCGCATCGGATCGGCACGCGCCACCGCCATCAATTAGGCCCCTTCGAAGTGACGACGATGAATCACCCTGCATTTCGCCGCTACTACAGTGCGCGTAACGCAATGCAGCTGGCGCTGCAATATGGACTGCGTCTGCCGGTCGCGGTCGTACCGAACCTGTTGACGCTATGGCAGATCGTGCAGATCGTGCTGCTGGAGAAACACAAGCTCGACAAACTGAATGCGATTGCGCTGGGTCTCATAGATGGATTGTTCGCCCGGATGGGGCCGCTTGGAGAAACCCGTCCTCGGCTCGCGGCCAGAGCGGCGAGGGCGGCCGCCGTGAATACGCCAGCGGCGACTGAAGGTGCGATGCGTCGCACGCACCACTCATGAAGCAGTCGATGCGACGCCTGATGCGCCACCTCATTCGCCACCTCATCCGCCACCGCATGCGCCATTCGTGCGCCTTGCTGCTGATTGCATCGGCACTGAGCGGCTGCGTCAGCGATGCGGGTCTGCATGCGAACGTTCAGCCTCGCAAACCTTCCGCCGATGCGCTCGCGCAAACCGCCGGTCCGGGCACCCACGGCGCGTGGCCCGCGCCGGACTGGGTCGGGCGGTATCGCGATTCGCAACTGGATGAACTGGTCGCCGAAGCCCTGCAGAATAATCCCGACCTGCAGGTCGCGAAGGCACGCGTGAGCGCCGCGCAGGCGCAGCTCGAACAGTTCGCGTCGCTGACGGGCCTCACGGGCACGGCGGTGGCGACCGTGAGCAAAACCCGCTTGCCTCAGCCGGCGGATGTGGCCAACGTTTCAGTCGGCGGCCAGCAGATTCCGGTGCAGGTGTTCAACGACCCGACGGTGTCGCCCGCCGCGCTGATCGCGGGCTTGAGCTATCAGCTCGATCTGTGGGGCAGGAATGCGGCGCTCTCACGCGGTCTGCTCTCGTCGCGCGACGCGGCACGGATCGATGCCGAGCAGGTGCGGCTCACGCTGACAGTCGCGCTGGTCACGCTCTACTGCGAACTCGACCGCGCGTTTGCGATGCAGGACATTCTGCGGCAGAAGCGGCAGGCGGCGGAGCGGGTCGATGCGGTGTTGCGCGAACGTAGCGCGCGCGGCCTCGATAATGCCTACGACGCCGCGGATGCAACGCTCAAGCAAAGCCGGCTCGCCGCGCAGCAGGCGCTCAACGACGAGCGCATCACGCTGACCGAGTTGCAGATCGGCGTCATGACGGGGCGCGGGCCGGAGCGCGGTTTGTCGCTTCATCGGCCGCAACTGGCCGCGGCGGCCGACGCGCCGATGCCGGCGCAACTGCCGGTCGATCTGCTGGGACGTCGCCCCGATATCGTGGCGGCGCGGTTACGCGCCGAAGCGGCACTCGCGAGCGTCGATGTCACGCGTGCGCAGTTCTATCCCGACGTGAATCTCGTGGCGTTTGCCGGCTTGACTGCGCTGACGCCTGCCGCGCTGTTCTCGCGCGCGGCGATGACCGGCTCGATCGGCCCGGCCATCTCGTTGCCGGTGTTCGACCGGACCCGCCTGCGCGCGCAACTCGGCGGCGACTATGCGAATGTCGACGCGACGGTGAGCCTCTACAACAAGACCGTCGACGAAGCGCTCGGCGAGGTCGCGCGTCAGCTCACTTCATTGCGCACGGTGGACACGCTCACGAACGAGCAGACTCGCGCGGTAGATGCGGCCGCTCGCATCGTCGCGATTGCCGAGGAGCGGCACCGGCGCGGTATCGGCATGCAGAAGGACGTGACGCTCGCCGATCTCTCGCTGCTCGACGAACGCGCGCAGCAGGTCGATCTGCAGGGCCGCCGCCGGCTGTTGCAGGTTGCGCTGGTCGGCGCGCTCGGCGGCGGCTTCGACGAACGCAAGGTGGCCGGCGCACCGCTCTCGCATTATCAGACTACTTTTCCCTCTCACGCGCGCATTACGGATACGCACTTCGATTGAATGCACAACGATAAACAGGCACATGATGCCGCCGGCTGGACCGAGGAACAGGTCAACGCGGCAAACGTAGCGCACGGCGCGCGCGATCGCATCCGGGCGATGCGCCGGCGTCGCTTCGCCATTTTCTTCGGCATGGTGGCGCTCGCCGGCGCGGCATGGGCGACGTGGTGGGGGTTGAGCGCGCGCTTCTTTGAGGAGACCGACGACGCCTACGTCGCCGGCAATATCGTCCAGATCGCCGCGCAGATACCGGGTACTGTCACCGATATTCTGGTAGACAACACGCGCCAGGTGCGCGCGGGCCAGCCGCTCGTCAGGCTCGACGACGCCGAAGCGGCCGCGGCGTTCGCCCAGGCGCGCGCGCAACTGACGCTGGCCGTGCGGCAGGTGGCGAACGCAACGATCTCGCGCAAGCTGTACGTGCAATCCATCGACGCGCGCCGTGCCGAACTGGCGTTGGCGCAGCGTGCGCTGGCGGCGCGCGACCACGCGTCAGTCGAAGTCGTGTCGCCGGAAGAACTGGCGCGCGCCCGCGAGGCGGTGGCCGTGGCGCAGGCGAATCTGGCTTCGGCGCAGGTTCAGCTGGACGCCGCGCGCGCGCTCGGCGGCAAATTCCCGGTCGAGGCGAGCCCACCCGTTCTGCAAGCTGCGGCGCAATTGCGCCTTGCCTATCGCAATCTGCAACGCACGACTATCGTGTCGCCCGTCGACGGCACGGTCGGCCAGCGCTCGGTACAGATCGGTCAGCAAGTCGGGCCGGGTCTCGCGTTGATGTCGATCATTCCGCTCGAACGGCTGTGGGTCGAGGCCAACTTCAAGGAAGGGCAGATCCGCAGCATGCGCGTGGGGCAGGCGGTGCGCATCGTGTCGGATGTATACGGCTCGCAGGTGGTGTATCACGGCCGCGTCGAAGGCTTTTCGGCGGGCACGGGCAGCGCGTTTTCGATGCTGCCGTCGCAGAACGCCGCGGGCAACTGGATCAAGGTCGTGCAGCGCGTGCCGATCGTGATCTCGCTCGACCCGGCTGATCTCGCCGCGCATCCGCTACGGCTCGGCTTGTCGATGCAGGTGTCGGTGGATACGCATGTGCGCAGCGGACATCTGATCGGCAACGATACGCCGGCGCCGACGCAAAGTACGCGCGTGCATGACAACGTGTCGCGCGATGCGGACGCGTTGATCGAGAAGATCATTCGGGAGAATAGCGACCGCGGCGGTGACAGTTAGCGATCCGCGGCGTCACGGTTTTCCGCACCACGAACGAACTGCGCAACGGCGAGCGTCCATGCCGCGACAGCTCGCCGGCCGGCGTCGCGATCACTCCGTTTCATTGTCGTCGGTGTCCGCATTGGCGGTCGCTGCTTCCTGATTCATGGCGGCGGCCGCGAGTGTCGTGGCAAGCTCCGGGTGTGTTTCCTTCCGCTCGCTGTAGCGATCGGTCAGATAGTCCGACCTGTCACGCACCAGCAGCGTGAACTTGTACAGTTCCTCCATCACGTCGACCACGCGGTCGTAGTACGCCGAGGGCTTCATCCGGCCGCTTGCGTCGAATTCCTGCCAGGCCTTCGCCACCGACGACTGATTTGGAATGGTCACCATACGCATCCACCGGCCGAGAATGCGCAACGCGTTCACGGCGTTGAACGACTGCGAGCCGCCGCACACCTGCATCACCGCGAGCGTACGGCCTTGTGTTGGGCGAACGCCGCCGCTTTCGAGCGGCAGCCAGTCGATCTGGTTCTTGAATACGGCCGTCAGGGTGCCATGACGTTCCGGGCTGCACCAGACCTGCCCTTCCGACCACTCCGAGAGTTCGCGCAGTTCGACCACCTTCGGATGGTCGGCCGGCACGCTGTCCACCAGCGGCAAACCGTGTGGATCAAAAACCCGGGTTTCCGCGCCGAAATGGCGCAGGATGCGTTCGGCTTCGAATGTGAGAAGCCGGCTGTATGAGGTCGCGCGCAACGAACCGTACAGCAGCAGGATTCGTGGAGCATGTTGTGAAACCGTGCCCGGTTCGAGCTTGCGCAGATCCGGCGTGTCGAGGTGCGGCGCGCTGACGTTGGGGAGATCCTGCGTCATTAAAGGAGTCTCCGTCCTTCGCTATCGACAACCTGCTCGCCGTCTTCTTTCGCGAATGAGCCCTGCTGCGCGGCGGGCAGGATATCGAGCACCGCCTCGGACGGCCGGCACAGGCGCACACCAAGCGGTGTAATCACAAACGGACGGTTGATCAGGATCGGATGTTCCAGCATGGCGTCGAGCAACTGCTCATCGCTCAGGGATGCATCGCCCAGACCCAGTTCCGCGTAGGGCGTGCCCTTTTCGCGCAGCGCAGCGCGTACGGTCAAGCCGGCGCGAGCAATGAGCTGCTTCAGTGTCTCCCGTTCAGGCGGTGTTTTCAGATACTCGATTATTTCCGGCTCGATCCCGGCATTGCGGATCATGGCTAGCGTGTTGCGCGACGTGCCGCAGTCGGGATTGTGATAGATCGTGACGTTCATAGCGGTTCCCCTTTGCTGATGTGTTTCGCTTCGTACCAGTGCTGAGAACGGTTGACAATGCCGACGACGAACAGCATCACCGGCACCTCGATCAGCACACCGACCACCGTGGCGAGCGCCGCGCCGGAATGAAACCCGAACAGGCTGATTGCCGTGGCGACGGCCAGTTCGAAGAAATTGCTGGCGCCGATCAGACTGGACGGCCCCGCAACACAATGCGCGACGCCGAGCCGGCGGTTCAACAGGTACGCAAGGCCGGAGTTGAAGAACACCTGAATGAGGATCGGCACCGCGAGCATGGCGATAACGAGCGGCTCCCGGATGATCGCTTGCCCCTGAAACGCAAACAGCAGCACGAGTGTCGCGAGCAAGGCGCTGATCGAATAGGGGCCCATGCGTGCGACCGCCTGGCGGAAATGCGCGTCGCCCGCGGCCAGCAGATGCCGGCGCAGAAACTGGGCGAGCACCACGGGGATCACGATGTAGAGTCCGACCGACATGAGCAGCGTATCCCACGGCACCGTGATCGCGGACAGGCCGAGCAACAGCGCAACAAGCGGCGCAAAAGCTACGATCATGATGGAGTCGTTCAGGGCGACTTGCGAAAGCGTGAAATACGGATCGCCCTTGCAGAGTTGCGACCAGACGAACACCATCGCGGTGCAGGGCGCGGCGGCCAGCAGAATCAGGCCTGCGATATAGCTGTCGAGTTGATCGGCGGGAAGCCACGGCGCAAACACATGGCGGATAAAAATCCAGCCGAGCAGCGCCATTGAGAATGGTTTGACGAACCAGTTCACGAACAGCGTGACACCAATGCCGCGCCACTGGCTCTTGACCTGAGACATCGCCGCAAAGTCGATCTTGACCAGCATCGGGATGATCATCACCCAGATGAGTGCACCGACCGGCAGATTGACCTGCGCCACTTCCATGCGGGCGATTGCCTGGAAGAGCAGGGGAAGCAGTTGGCCAAGGAGGATGCCACCAACGATGCAGAGCGCGACCCAGACCGTCAGGTAACGCTCGAAAAAACCGATAGCCGGTCGTTCGCCGCCGGCCGCTGTATTAGTGCTGCTCATTAAATTCCTCTACACGGCTTGCGCCAACGTCAGGGATTGCTGTCTGAATCGCGTTGTGATCGAACAGGGCAAGGTAAAGCCAGCTGTTGTCACTCAGATTCTCAATCGCGATAGGGATGCGCCACGCGTCATGCTTTGTCTGCGCAGCAGCCTGGCAGAGTGCTCGCCGCGCAGGTCTCTCCCGCGCAACAGTTCTCGGTCAGGAAGCCGATCAAACCGGTCATGGCGTCAAAGTTCGCCGTGTAGATGACGAACCGTCCGTCCTGTCGCGGCTTCACCAGATCCGCATGTGACAGATCTTTCAGGTGAAACGAAAGGCTTGAAGGGGAAAGCCCAAGCTGCTGGGCGATTTCACCGGCAGCCATGCCGTCCGGGCCGGCTACGACCAGCAACCGGAAGATCGCGAGGCGCGATTCATGGGCGAGCGCGCTCAAGGCGCGTACAACGAGGTATGAGTCCATACCGTAACGATAGAGGTTTTGTTTCTATATTTCAAGTATTGTTGAAATGAAGGTGAGGCGAGATGGGGCGGTGCTCGATAGGCGAGCGGTCAACCCCGCTCGGTGGCGGACCGCTGGTTCGATGCAGCACTCGCGCCGACCAGAAGAATCTTTATTGTTTGAAAATATCAATAGTGGGTTCTTGTGTTGTCCCGCATTTTCGATAATGAATGTGAATGTTGTCCCGCCACGCGGGTGCGCAGCATCGCTTCCCGCATCTGCCTGGCCCCTTTGCCACTCATTATTTCGCCGGGTGTTTCCATGTCCAAGACCAAACCAGAAGAATCGCTCACCGCACCGGCCACCGGAATCCGCAAAGGTCTCACGAACTATGGTGACAGCGGCTTCTCGATGTTCTTGCGCAAAGCCTTCATCAAAGGGGCCGGTTACACGGACGATGCGCTGGATCGACCGGTAGTCGGCATCTCCAACACCGGCAGCGCCTACAACCCGTGCCACGGCAACGCGCCGCAATTGATCGAGGCGGTCAAACGCGGCGTGATGCTGGCCGGCGGCTTGCCGATGGATTTCCCGACCATTTCCATCCATGAGAGTTTTTCGCAGCCGACCAGCATGTACCTGCGCAACCTGATGTCGATGGATACCGAGGAGATGATCCGTGCCCAGCCGATGGACGCGGTCGTACTGATCGGCGGTTGCGACAAGACCGTGCCGGCGCAGTTAATGGGCGCTGCATCGGCGAACATTCCCGCCATCCAGCTGATCACGGGTTCCATGCTGACTGGCTCCCACCGCGGCGAGCGTGTCGGGGCGTGCACCGATTGCCGGCGCTACTGGGGACAATTTCGCGCGGACGAGATCGATAGCCAGGAAATCGCCGCCGTGAACAATCAGCTGGTGGCGAGCGTGGGCACCTGTTCGGTGATGGGTACCGCCAGCACCATGGCTTGCGTGGCCGAAGCGTTGGGGATGACCGTGCCGGGCGGCGCATCGCCGCCGGCAGTGACCGCGGACCGTATCCGCATCGCGGAGGAGACGGGCGCCCAGGCCGTGCGGATGGCGCAGAGCGGCCTGACCATCGACAGGATCCTCACCGCCGATGCATTCGAGAACGCCATACGCGTGTTGCTGGCGATCGGCGGCTCGACCAACGCGATCGTTCACCTGACCGCCATAGCGGGACGCATGGGACTGGATGTCGATCTGCAGGCACTGGACCGCATGGGCCGCGAAACGCCGGTGTTGCTGGACCTGAAACCATCCGGCCAGCACTACATGGAAGACTTTCATCATGCCGGCGGCATGGCGACGTTGCTGCGCGAACTCAAGCCGCTGCTCAAGCTCGATGCGATGACGGTGACTGGCCGCACACTGGGCGAGGAGATCGAACTGGCCGGCCCCGGCTTCGAGCAGAACGTGGTGCGCACCATCGCCGACCCGATTTATCCGCAAGGCGGCATTGCCGTTCTGACGGGCAACCTCGCGCCTCGCGGCGCGATCATCAAGCAATCGGCCGCCAATGCCCGGCTCATGCAGCACGAGGGACGCGCGGTCGTGTTCGAGAACGTCAAGGACATGGCTGAGCGTATCGACTCGGACGATCTCGATGTCACGGCCGACGACATTCTGGTATTGAAGAACATCGGCCCGAAAGGCGCACCGGGGATGCCTGAAGCCGGCTACATTCCCATCCCGAAGAAGCTCGCGCGCGCGGGTGTGAAGGACATCGTGCGGATATCCGACGGGCGCATGAGCGGCACCGCCTTCGGCACCATCGTGCTGCACGTGACGCCCGAGGCGGCCGTCGGCGGCCCGTTGGCACATGTGCAGAACGGCGACCGCATCCGGCTGAACGTGCCCGCCCGTGAAATTGCGCTGCTCGTATCGGACACCGAACTGGCGCGCCGCGCGGGGGCCGCGCCCATCGATATGCCGACAGCCGAGCGCGGCTATCAGAAGCTGTTCCTCGACACCGTGTTGCAGGCCGACCAGGGCGTCGATTTCGATTTCTTGCGCGCGCCGAGGTGTGTCGGCACGACGCCGAAGGGCTAACGAGTCCGCCCCTCACCGTAGGACACGGGCGGGGCGGCTCGTTGCGCAACACCTCGTGCGCTTAGGCGTTGAAGCCGCCATCAATGGTCAGGCTCGCGCCGGTGACGAATCCCGCTTCCGGGCTGGTCACATAGGCAACCATGCCGGCAATTTCGTCGGGATGCGCGTGGCGCTGGATCGCCATCAGGCCGTGCAGCGCAGTGGCAAAGTCGCCGGACTCGGGATTCATATCCGTATCGGTCGGGCCCGGCTGAACGTTGTTGACCGTAATTCCCCGCGGCCCGAGATCGCGGGCCAACCCTTGAACCAGCCCTTGCAGGGCGGACTTGCTCATCGCATAGGCCGCGCCGCCGGCGAACGGCATGCGCTCGGCATTGCAGCTACCGATGTTCACGATACGGCCGCCATTGCCCATATGCGGCAGAACAGCCTTGATGGCGACGAACACCGCCCGGACGTTGACTTGGAGCGTGGTGTCGAAGTCTTCCAGCGAGAAGCTGTCCACCGGGCCCATCAAAAGAACGCCTGCGTTGTTGACGAGGATGTCGATCTTGCCGAACTTCGCAGCGGCCTCGTCGATGGCGCGGGTCAAAGCGCTGGCGTCGCCGGCGTCCGCCTGCAGCGCAATGGCTCGTCCGCCTTGGTCCGCAATGCTTTGAGCAAGTGCATTGGCGGTGGCCGCCGAGCCTTTGTAGGTGAAGGCCACGGCTGCGCCGTCTTGCGCGAGGCGCCGCACGATCGCCGCGCCAATCCCACGGCCGCCGCCGGTCACGAACGCCACTTTGCCAGTCAGATTCGAAGTCATGTTGTGTTCCCAGAAGAGTTGATGAAAGGAGTATCGTCCTGACATTCAAGCTTGAGTAGCGGGTGATCTAGACTATCTCTTTCAACCATTTGTATCAAATGATCATGGAAGCGCTCAACCTGGTCGAATCGTTTCTTCTCAGCGCAGAGCACGGGAGTTTCTCCGCGGCGGCTCGTCGACTGGGTCTGACGCCGGCCGCGGTCAGCAAAAACGTGGCGAGACTGGAGGCGACGCTTGGACTGCGGCTGTTCCAGCGCAGCACACGCAGTCTCACGCTGACCGCAGCCGGCGAGCAGTTTCTGAGTGACGTCACCCAGCCTTTTACGGCCTTGCAGGATGCGTTCGCCAATGTCGTCACGCAAGACGGAAAACCGGCCGGGACGCTCAAGGTTAGCCTGGGACTCGCATTCGGCCGTGAGTATCTGGTGCCGCTGCTCGGCGAATTCCTCGATTTATATCCAGCGATCGTACCGGACTGGCATTTTGACAACCGGCCTGTCGATCTGATTGCCGGCGGCTTCGACGTGGCTATCGGGGGCGGAATAGAACTGACACCGGGGATCGTAGCGCGTGAACTTGCGCGCACGCATGTGATCGTCGCCGCGTCTCCTGCGTACATGTCGAGCCGCACGATGCCGAAACACCCGTCGGAACTCAGCCAATTCGATGGGATCGTGCGTCGCTCGGCCGAGACCGGACGCCTCAGGGTGTGGACGCTCAAGAACCAGGTTGGCGAACAATGCCAGGCGGAGTGTCGAACGCGCATCATCCTGGATGACCCTGAGGCGATCGCGCACGCGGCAATTCTCGGCTACGGCGTCGCGTTCCTGCCGATGCCCCACGCGTTCCGCTGGCTATCGAGCGGCGCGCTGGTGCGTTTGCTGCCGGCCTGGTACGCCGAGCAGGGTCCGATTTCGCTCTATTACCCGAACAAGAAACTGCTTCCGGCAAAGACGCGGGTGTTCATTGAGTTCGTGGCGGCCGCGTTTAAAAGGCAGAAGTACGCGTCTAAGTTCGACGCGCGCTAATAGACGAAAACTGATCAATCAGAATGACGGTATGCCGATAGGCGGCCGAAAGACTTCGAGAGTCGGTCGAGCCGCACTGGTCTGTCTTCTTCAACAACAGACAACCTGTGGAAGTCGGGCGCCGCGAAACGCTCAGGTAGATCTTGTGGCCGTCGGCTAGTGCCTGTCTTGCGAGATTCCGCGCAGATTTTCGCGGACGCGTTTAGCGACGAGAACCGTCAGATAGTCCAGCACGCGCGCCCCGTCACTGTATTGGGCCCACGTCTCAGCGTACATCCTCGATACGGTCTCGGTCGGGGTGTTGGTGTCAGATGCAATTGCCTTGACGACGTCGTCAAAGTTGAGGTCGGCCATTACGTGCTCCTGGCGTTCAAAGAGAGGGATGCAAGCCAGCGGAAGTCGATTAGACGACGTTGCCGGCCTGCGCGCAAATTGAATCGGCCTATGGTTGACGCATGTCAGTTGTCGTCGACTTGTCTGAACATACTGAGCAATCTTCCAGTACGCGGTGTGCCTACTCCATAGTAAAAAAGTCATCCGGGCCTGATCCTCGCCCGTGTATAGCGCGCGTCACACAAAAGCTGTCCTATCAACGACTTGTCGAGCTTGCCCATGTGTTGTCCACAGCCTTGCGAACAGATTCTGTGGACAGTTTTCGGCTCATGCGGCGCGTCGGGACCATTCATCCTGCTGCCAGGAAAGATTTCTTAAACGGTATATACTGTTTATATCGTTTGTTAAATCTGGAGTTGACCATGATTGAACCCCGCGTCAGGAAGGCGACGAAGAAGGCCTCTCACTTTCCGAAGCATGCCAATGGCCATGCGCTACCCGAGGAGAGGCAGGCGGAAGCGCCGGAAGCGGTAGCCGCCGATACTCGGGCTGCTCCGACAAAGGCGAAGAAACAAAAGCGTGTGGTGCCGCAGGAAGCCACACCAATCGAGATAGCCGTAGAGGAAAAAGCGCAGCGTCAAAAGAAGGAGAAGGTCGTACGTGACAGCTTCACAATGCCGAAGTCCGACTATGAAAAGATTGCGGCACTGAAACAGAAGTGCCTGGACGCGGGCGTGTCGGTGAAGAAGAGTGAGCTTCTGCGAGCGGGCTTGGTTCTGCTCGAGACGGCATCAATGAAACGCCTGCTTGAGGCGATTTCGGCTGTCGAAACAGTCAAAACCGGTAGGCCCGCAAAATCGTAACGCGGCGCTTGCTGTGCTGCGGGCAACCCTCGCCGGCACAGCATGTGCCACTCCTAGTCGAGCAGATCATGCCAGACAAGCATCTTTCAAGCAGGTTTGATACCGAACTCGCTCGGGTCTCCACGAAGCTGCTCGAAATGGGCGGGCTGGTCGAGTCACAGATAGCGTGCGTGCTGGAAGCGCTGAAATCGTTCGATCTGGCGCTTATCGAGCATGTTGGCGATGCTGAGCGCCGGCTCAATCTCATGGAAATAGAGATCGACGACGAAGTGGTCAACGTGATTGCCCGGCGGCAGCCGGCAGCCTCCGACTTGCGCCTTCTGATGGCGACGTTGAAGTGCGCGGCCAACCTCGAGCGTGTTGGCGACGAGGCACGCAAGATAGCGAAGCGAACTCGCCGCGTCGCCGTGGATGCGGGCGCGTGGAAACTCAATATCGCTGAAATCAGGACTTCTGGGGAAATGGCCACGCAGATGCTTCGCAGAGCGCTAAACGCATTTGCGCGCATGGATGCAACGGCGGCCGCACAGATTGTCCGCGACGACGAAGCCATCGACGCCGAATTTCGGGCCGGCGTAGTCAAGCTTGTCACCTCCATGAAGGAAGACCCCCGGACAGTCCGGATTGGGCTCGACTACCTGTTGATTGCGAAATCCATCGAGCGTATCGGCGACCATGCCACCAACATCGCGGAATCCGTCGTCTATGTCGTTCGGGGTACCGACATTCGCCACGAGCATAGGAAGCAGCGTGGGCACGAAATCTACGGCAGATAAGGCGGAGATGCTGATAGTCGGGCTGGATTCAACCATCATGCGTTTGCTCGACAATTCAATCTGGCTGTCGGGTTATGCCTTAGATGCCTCAGGCATCCTCAACATACTCCACAGCGGGCGCGACCGTCTCATGCTCCGGCGCGCTGCTGCTCAAAGGAGTAATTGCGTTCGCGTAGCGTCGCGTGCCCACTAGTGCTGTGATCCCGTGGGCAAAAATGCTGATCAGCACGGTCGCCATGACGGCTTGTTTGATAATGGATTCGGCCGGCAGATTCAATTCTCCTTCGAGATAAACCAGTGCAAGGACGATGGACGCAAGCCCCCTCGGACCGAACCAACCCATGAACAAGACGGTCGGACGGCTGAGGTGCGTGCCTATCAGCGCAATCGCTACCGGCACCATGCGAATCAATGTCAGGCTCAGTACGCCGTAGATCACCACGACGAGACTGAAGTGCGCCCACACCCGGCTAACGACCAGACCGAAGAGAAAGAATACGAACAGGTTGAAGAGTTGGCCCCAGTCTTCTGCGAACTCGACGCTATGTTTGCCAACCTCGTTAAAGCCCACTTGAGTGGCGAGTCCTGCCACGAAAGCCGCGATGAACATACTCGCGCCGACGGCGTCCGAAGCCAGCACGCAAGCGAGTGGCAGCGTCACCACACCGAGTTGAGCGAGCGGCTCGGCCATCCACTTCTTGCGGCGGGAAAGGCCTAGCAGCCAGCCACCTAGAAGCCCGATAACGAGTCCAACAAGCGCCCCGTAGCCGAGTTGCTCAACGACAAATCTGACGAACACGGCGCCGCCAGTGTGGGTCTCTTGCGCCACCGCCAGTGCAATGAAAAACATCATGAAGGGGACTGCGAGCCCGTCATTGAGCCCTGCCTCGACATTCAGCGCCTGACGGATCCGTTGCGGCACCAGCTCGCTGTTCACGATCACCTGACCAAGCCCGGCATCGGTCGGTGCGAGAATCGCGCCGAGAATGCCGGCCTCCCACCAGGAAATCGTTCGGAAAACGACCATCGCGCATAGCGCGCCGAGCACGATCGTTAGCAGCATGCCGATGCTCAGTAGGCGGACTGGCAGGTTCGTATGGCCCTTCAACATCCCCGGGCTGACGCGTGAGGCGTCCGTGAAGAGCGTCATGACAAGCCCCAGCTCGGCAACGAGGAGCAAGCCTTTACGGTCGAGCACCAGCTCGGTTGCTGCTTCAGGAAAAATCGCGAGCAGGGCGCCGGCTGCGGTGAACAGAATCGGTGCGGTGATAGCCGTCTTCTCCAGTCTTCGCGACACCAGACTGTAAAGGAACACGAGCGAAATGAACGCGGCGATCAGTAACATTGGCCAATCCTTCGAATACCCGATGATGTGCCGCCATCCGGGTGTTGCGTTTCAAACATGGTGTATTGGTCGGCAGGAAGCGCACCCGCTGTCGCTGCATCGCTGCATGGACGGGAGACGCAGTCCCATCCTGTGTTTAAGCCTAGGCAGCTTACGCGGCAGTTATTTGCCGGAGATCAAGGAATGCGCCGTAGTGCGTAGAGAGCTGCGACTTGTATCCGGCATCCTGGGGTTGACCCGATAGCGTGTTGCGTCCCGGCTCCATGCAATCGCAATCGAGATTTCCTGGCCAGCAGCGAGACGCCTCGCTTTCTTAATGCCTTTCGGTCACTTCCATATCGATAGAAATTGGAAGGCCGCGCGCGCGGGCAGGGTTAGCATGGGCGTTTTGCTCTTCCGCCTTCCGAATATCAAAAGCGATGTCAGTCAAACTTCCACGCTTCGGCGTCTGGGCGCTCGTGCACGGTAGCCGTGCCGCGTTGCAGGATCCAGCCGAACCTTATGATGCTTCATGGGAGCGCAACAAGGCTCTTGTACTCGAGGCCGAGCGGCTCGGCTACGACTCGGTGCTCGTCGCTCAACACACGGTCAATCCGCATGATCCTTCGCTCGACCAGCTCGAGGCATGGACCGCGTCGGCAGCATTGGCGGCGCTCACGTCGCGCATCGAGATCATCACGGCGATCAAGCCTTATCTCTATCATCCGGTCGTGCTCGCGAAGATGGCTCAGCAGATCGAGCACATCAGCGGCGGGCGCTTTGCGATCAACCTGGTGAACGCCTGGAATCGTCCAGAGCTGGAACGTGCCGGCATTGGCTTTCCTGAGCACGATGAACGCTACGCGTACGGCCGCGAATGGATCGAAGTCGTCGCGGCGCTGTTGCGTGGCGAAGTGGTGAATCATCACGGCGACAACTTTCGTATCGACGAATATCAGTTGCGTCCCGCTGATCCGTTTCGCGCGCGTCCGCGCATCTATGTCGGCGGCGAGTCGGAGCCGGCGCGCGAACTGGTGGCGGCGCACGGCGACGTGTGGTTCATCAACGGTCAGCCGCACGACGAGGTCGCGCGTCTGATCGCCGATGTATCCGCCCGTCCGCGTCCCGCCGCGCAGGCTGCATTGCGTTTCGGTCTGTCGGCCTTCGTGATCGCACGCGAGACACAGGCGCAGGCAGAGGCGCATCTCGCGCATCTGTTCGCGCTGGCCGAACTGGACAAGCCGCTGCGCGAGCGGCAGAAAGCCAATATCGATCCGAAAGCGGTGATGCACCAGACCTTCGCGCAATCGCCGCGTGTCGGCTCGAATGGCGGCACGGCCGCGGGGCTGGTCGGCGATTACGACACCGTCGCGCAGCGCGTTGCCGCGTTTCACCGCGCGGGCATCGAACTCTTCATGCTGCAGTTCCAGCCGTTCGAAGCCGACATGCGCAGCTTTGCGGAAGAGGTCGCGCCGCGCGTTCGCCGGCTTCTTTCGAACTGAGCGCAACCGTTTCCGGATCGTGCGCGACGCGCGCGATCCGGTGTGCGATCAGAAGAACGCGCCGGTGGGCGGAAGCTGTCCGGTCAAGAGGTTCTGCCCAAGCAACCGCTCCTTGTATAGGCGCGGATTGTGCGAAGCAATCACCTTGATGTTGCGCCAATGCCGGTCCAGCGCGCCCACGCGAGATACGACCGAGCCCGACCCGAGATCGATCAGCCAACTGGCGATCTGCGGGGCGAGATCGTCGATCACGACCTTGGCCTCCGCCGCCGAGAGCGTGGCGGCGAGCGTGGTGTCATATTCGTCGGCTGTGCCATAGCTGTCCCAGGTGCGCTGAAGCGCCGCTACGGCACGATCGGCGGTTGCCTCGACGCTGGCGGCGTAGGCGCGAATCCGGCCAAGCAGCGTTTGCAGTACCGGCTCGTCGCTGGGATGCGCCGCGTCGCCGTGATAGAAGTTGCGCCCGCGTGCGCGCAACACCTCGACGGCGTCCAACGCGACCCGCCGCACGATGCCTGCAATGCAGTTGGTCAGATAGACCTGATGAAAGGTGTAGCCCCACGGCGCCGCTTCTTCGCCTCGCGGTGGGTCTGTCGGATAGACATGCGCCGCGGGCACCGTCACGGCATGAAACTTCGCCGTACCCGAGCCCGTCAGGCGCTGACCAAATCCCTGCCAGTCGTCATCGTTGCCGACACCCTGACCCCGGTAGAGCACGTATTGCACGGTTCGTCCCTCACGGCTTTCCACCGCGAGTCCAACGAATGCGTCGTTGTAGAGGTTGCCGGTCGCGTAGACTTTCTCGCCAGAGCCGATATACGCGCGGCGCGCTTCGTCCCATTCGAACCGGCTCAGCACCTGGCTCGGACGCGCGCCCGCCGCCACGGCGTCGCTGTCGGTGAAGCTGAGGCCAACGGTTTTGTTCTTGCCCGTCAGATCGAGAACGTGTGCATGGAACGGGTGATCCCGGCGTCTGAGCGCCGCTTCGACTTGCCACAGATGATTGCGGAACGCGTGAGCAATGTTCGAATCCGCTGCCGCAACGTCGCGCGCCACGACGAAAAGTTCGCTCAACGACACACCGCGGCCGCCGGCCTGCGCAGGCAGGCGCAGCGCGCCGAAGCCGAGCGCCTTGAGCGTCGCGATCTCCTCGTGCGGCAAACGGTGATTGCGTTCCCGCTCCACCGCGGTCGCTGCGATATGGGTTAGCGCATCGGCGAAACCGAGTGTGGCGGACAAGGGTGAGACGAGCCTGGTTGCCATCGTATGTTCCATCAAACCTTCACGCTGTAGTCCGCGACCTTGATTCGCGACTTGATGATCTTGCGTTCCGCGAGCCAATCGGCGGCGCGTTGGAACTGCGCGATGAACGCGGCGTCGTCCGGTTCGTGGAATTGGTTCACGCGCTTCAGGCTCGTCAGATAGTCGCGCACCTGATCCGGATATTTGGCTTCCTGCTGCACGAGCTGTTCGGATTCGGCGGAATGTGCCGACTGCCACGCGCCTTCGACGTAGTACGCATCGATCACCGCGCGAATCAGCTCGGAATTCTCTTCGGTAAATTTTCGGCGTGTCACGAGCGAGCTGTAATCGATCAGGAAATCGAGGTCGCGTCCTTCGTTGAAAATGTCCTTCGCGTCGTTGGCATGGCGTGCGATGTCCACGGCCGGCGACCACATCGACCACGCGTCCACTACGCCTTGCGCAAACGCCGGCGCGGCATCGGGCGGATTCAGGTAGACGAACTCGACCTTGCTGCGGTCGATGTGATGCTTCTCCAGCGCGGCAATCAACAGGAATTCGCCCAGTCCCGACCGGTTGACCGCGACCTTGCGGCCCACGAGATCGGCAACCGAATTGATACCGCTCGATTTCTTCACGATGATCGCGGTCGAGCGCGGCGAATAGATGTCGAACGCGTTGAAGACGAGAGGGGAGCCGGCCAGCATTGCGGCCAGCGCCGGCGTCGTCGATCCCCAGAAGCCGAAATCCGCGCTGCCGCCGACGACCGCCTGAATCGACGGCGCATGGTTGGGGAACGGCCCGACCCATTCGACCTTGATGCCCTTTGCAGCCAGTGTCTTTTCGAACACACCGCGCTGTTTGGCGATGTCCGGCAGGGCGCCGTAGCCCCAGCCGACGCGAACCGTATCGGTGTTGCGGGTCAGCTTGCGCGGCTCGGCGGCGCGAGCCGGAAACAGTCCGCCGGCGGCGGCGCCGGCCAGCAGGCCACCCGCCGCGCGCAACAGCTGGCGGCGGCTCAGTAAAGAATCGTTCATCCTTGTCAGTTCCTTGGAGTCATGCGGAAAAGCGCTCAGTGAGACTGAACGCCGAGCTCGTCGAGCAGGATTGGCCGCAGTGCCTGCGGCGTCTGGTTGTTGGGTTGGAAGGACGCCGCGATGCGCCCCGCGCGCATGACAAGAATCCTGTCGGCGAGCGTGAGCGCCTCGTCGACGTCATGCGTGACGAGCAGCACGCCAGGGTGATGGCGCGCGACGAGTTCCTTGACGAGTCCGTGCATCTTGATGCGCGTGAGCGCGTCGAGCGCCGCGAACGGTTCATCGAGCAGCAGCAGCGCGGGATCGCGCACGAGGCCGCGCGCCAGCGCCACGCGTTGCGCCTGACCGCCGGAGAGATTGCGCGGCCAGTCGTCTTCCCGGCCGGAGAGCCCGACTTCGGCCAACGCACGCGCCGCTCCCGCACGGCCGATCGTCGTTTCATGACCAAGCGCGACGTTCTCCCAGAGCGTCGCCCAAGGCAGCAGGCGGTGCTCCTGGAATACGACGGAAGGCCGTTCGGGCGCACGGATCTGGCCGGCGTCGGGTAGATCGAGCCCGGCCAGCGCACGCAACAGGGTGGTCTTGCCACAACCGCTTTCTCCGAGCAGCGCGACAAATTCACCTTCGCGGATATCGAGATCCAGCGCATCGATGACGACACGCGTGCCGTAGCTGCGTTGCAGACCGCGCACCGATACGGCGAGCGGCGAGCGGTTCACCCGTTCCTCATTGAGCGCCTGAACGGCGGCATCCTGCGGCAGTGCAAGATCGAGGCTCACTGGCGTGCTCCTTTGGCGTAATTCGCATGCCATGAGAGGAAGCGCGCTTCGAGCAACCGCACCAGCGCGTCCGCCACGACGCCGACGATCGCGTAGATGATGATGGTCAACAGAATGACGTTGGTCTGAAGGAATTCGCGGGCATCCATGGCCAGAAAGCCGATGCCTTTCGTTGTCGCAAGCGTTTCCGCAATGACGAGCGCGAGCCAGGCATGGGCGAGTGCGTAACGCACGCCCGTCAGGATCGACGGCATCGCGCCAGGCAGAATGATGCGCCGTACGACCGCGCTCCGGTTCAAGCCGATCACCTTCGCGAGTTCCATCAGCTTCGGATCGATCTGGCGAATGCCCAGCATGGTGTTGATGTAGATGGGGAAGAGCACGGCAAGCGCGACCAGAAAGATTTTCGCCGCCTCGCCCACGCCGAACCAGACGATGACGAGCGGCAGCATCGCCAGAAAAGGAATTGCGCGCACCATCTGGATCGAACGATCCAGCAGCGCCTGCGCAAGCGGCGAGAAGCCGACCAGAATGCCGAGCGCGAGTCCGATCGTTCCACCGATTGCAAAGCCCGTAGCGGCACGCAATAGCGACACGCCGAGGTGAATGAAGAGATCACCGTTTCTGGCCAGATCCAGCGCGCTTGCCGCAACGCTGCTCGGAGCCGGGAGCACTTGTGGCGCAATCAGTCCAACGCGCGCCGCGACTTGCCACAGCACGAGCACGAGTGCTGGAACGGCCCACGAAAGCCACCTGTAGAGCGTGCGTTTCGAAACGCCCCGGTAAAACCGGGGCGAAGCGGCATAGCCGTTGCGTGAATAGGTGACATCAGCCATGTCGGTTGGTCCCAGATAAGCCGTGAAAAAGGACTGCTCCGAGATGGAGCCAGTACGGGTCAACACACCTCAGGGCGGATTCATTTTGCCCAGCGATCCGGACGGCGAATTTGTATCGGCAAAAGGCGGTGCCTCGCGAAGGCGAGTTTGTTATTAAAGGCCGATTCGCATGGCGATGACAAACAGTTATTTATGCTTTGCTTTTCAGTTCTGAAGCATTGCTCGAGGGCGGCAATGCCTGGCGCGTGATGACGCCGTTGCCGAGGGCCCGCGCAGGTTTGCGCGGCACGGGTGTAAGTGGCGGAAGGTTGGCGTTTCTAGCCGGCGTGTGCGGTTTTTCGTTAGCCGAAGGGACCGAGCTGCATGGCGAAGCGCCGCGCGCATTCCAGCCCAAACGCCGTCGGCGCGACGCCGCGATCGTGCTGCACGTCGAAGCCCATGCGCCACGCGGCGATCCGTTTGCCGTAGCACGTGAGCGCGTCGAGCGACTGCATCACAAAGACGATAGCCGGCAACGTTTGGGCGTACAGTGCTTCGGCTTCCTGTTCGAGTCCGTTAGCGAATGCCCGGTGTATCGCGACCTGCCGGTCGAAGGTGTCTGGCGCTACGATCAGTCCCGCACATCCGGCTCGCAGGTTGTCGACAAGTTCTTGCCCACCCCGGCCATTGAAGACCGGTAACGTGTGCCCGAGCTCGCGCAGCCGGTCGACGGTGCGCTGAATCGTTGTCGCCGGTCCCTCGCCTTTAAGCAGGCGGAAGTTGGGGCATTGACTCGCAAGCGTCACAATCGATTCCGCTGACAGGCCGACGCCCAGATATTCCGGTGCGTTCTGAATGCCTGCGGGGGCTTGTGTGCGCTGCATCACCGCGGCAAAGAAGTCGAAATAGAACGACTCCGGTTTGTCGCGCATCGACGGAGGCTGAAGGATCAGCCAGGAAGCACCGCGCTCAACTGCGTAGTTAGCCAGCGCGACTTGCGCGTCCACGGTGTCGCCCGTGATCGTCACGACGAGCGGGACACGTGCCGCGATGTCTTCGCTGGCCCAGTCGATCAGACGATGTTTCTCTTCGAGCGACAACCGGTTTACCTCGGTCGCGAGACCGAGTATGACGATGCTCCGCGCGCCCGCCGCGATCGTCGCGTTGATCTGAATTCTTTGCGCTTCGCGATCCAACTGGTTGCGGGAGTCGAAGAAGGCGTAGAGGACAGGCCAGATTCCGCTCGGTGAAGAATGGGTGTCAGGTGTCATGGATAGCATCCGCTGCCAGTTCAGG